>JADGBZ010000021.1 GCA_015231175.1 Magnetococcales bacterium
AACGGCGCCTATGACAATGGCTGGTCCGCACCCGGCATCACCACCCCAATCCGAAGGGCTGCCAGTCTGGGCTGTTGCGGCGTTGTACGTGCCCTCGACAGGGTAGGAATCCACACAAGCGCGGTCTGGATTGTCATCGCCGCCGATTTGATGAACCCAGCCTCCCGCCGTGGCGTCGATTTTGTTGAAAACACTCCAGGCAACTGAGTGATCCTGTGGTCTGTTGGTTTGTTGGTACAGCAGGCCAAAAGCTGCTGTGTTTGTATCCGTTGCCTTCGAAGCGCTGTTGACCACGCCCTCGATGCCAACCTGATCGAACGTCACCGATACATCGGATTTTGACCAGTAAGATTGCGTAAGGTCACGCCCCCAGGTCACATGGTTCGTCCTGCTCGGCTCCAGCAACAAGCCAAACCCGTCCTGGTTGTACCACGTCACATTGTAGTGGGTTGTGGTGGTGATGCCGGGTGCGGACCAGCCATTGTCATAGGTGCCGTTCCACACCCGATGGATATGGCTCCCGACTTCGACCCAGACATGACTACTCTGTTTGACGGTGGCGGAAGAGGCCCGCTCAAAGGTTCCCGTACCGTTACCAACCTGGGGGTGAATCGGATCCAGCGGGTTGAGAACAAACAGGACCGGATTTTGGGTCTGCGCCCCCTCCGCCGGCAGGAATGGCGAGTTCCAGGCGATGCATGGAACCAAGGCCATATGGCCATCGCTGGAGATCCACCTGAAGGCGGACCTGTCCTTATCAAACACTCTGTTCATGATGCTCTCCAAAAAAAGTCTTTGGCCAGCAGATATCCAACGTGGAGGCCATTCAAACCCTGTAATCCGGGATAAAGGCCGTGATCGGCCCACGTGGCCGGGCCAGACTCAGCAGGGCGGTCAAGATTTGTATGCGACCCCGCAACCTTTCCGTCTCTTCCATGGGCGAAGAGATGACGATATCTTCATGGCATCTTTGCAGTTCCTCTTTGGCCCACTGACTGATCGTCTTCCAGGTTTCGCTGCCTGAATCTACCATGGTAATCTCCCGATAGTGTTGTTGACATCCGGCACCTGTTCGGCACCTTTTCAAAAAAAACTTTGGACGGTTGTCGTTTTTTTGTGGGTGCCGGACAGGTGCATATTTGACCCTTCAATAACCAACTTCTCTGTCCGCAGCATGCACAGAGGCAACTTGGCGCTGCGGGTTGTTGTGGACCTGGGCTCGTTTGAGACCACTCAATACCAGATAGCGTGTGGCGTCCAGCAAGTGGTCATGCTCCTTGACGATGCGTCCCTGTTCATCCCGCCGGTAGAGACGATACTCGGTAAACCAGTTTTGCATGGTTTTGAAAACGCGCAGGCGCTGACTGGAGAGTCGTTCCCAAACCGCATGGATACCCGCCTCGACGGCATTGTCCGCTGGTTCCATGGTCAGGCCAAGATCCCTGTAGGCCTGCAACAAACTTTCTCCATCCTTCTGCCCACGCCCCCGGGCAGCAGGATCGATGACACCAGGAATCCATACGCCCCGGGCACGGACTGCGGCGGCATGGATCGAAGGTTCTGCCTGGCCCCGATAGTGTTCGGAGTAGAGGTAGAGCACATCGGTTTCCCGGTCCCATGCCCCCCACACGGCTGCCGTGCGCTGCCATCCCACATCCAACGCGAAGACTCTTGGCCACCAGGATGGAATGTCCATGGGGTCGATCGCGATTTCTTCCTCTGGAACCGGGTAAATGGCGCCACTTCCCAGGGATGGAATCCCTTTGGCCCTGGCCGCCCTCTGGTGAGGAGGGATGGAGGCCAACAGCTCTTCCTTGTCCTTCTCGGTCAGGTGGGGCGCATCATTCCAGTCCGCCATGATGACAAATGGTTTCATGATTCCGGCAACCTCCCGTGTGGCAAAAAGTGGCGCACCACCTCGGACATACCTGAGAGGGGCGTGAAAGTGCAGATGATCAAGCCATTGGTTGTCATGGTGCGAATCAAACACTCGGCGTAGATGGAGAGTGGTGGCTCCTCGTCAAGCCAGACCACATCCTGCTCGGTTCCCTGGAAAGATTTTCGCTTCTGATCGTAGCTTTTCAAGACCAGGCGGCTTTTTCCCCCCTGCCGGTGGTGGACGGTGATGGTCTCCACGGCATCAGGAACGCTTCCAGAACGATTCTTGATGTCTGCAATGCAAACTGCCGGGATCAATCCGGTTCCGACATCGCTGGGCGGTCCCAAAAGTTTCATTTGGATGATGTCCCTGACGGTCTGGGTGGTATCACCTGCTGCCCAGGCCCGGATCGGGCTGGTAAAGCGCCGGCCAACCCACCACTCCGGATAGAGTCCCGTCAGATGCAGGGTGACCTCATACCCTCCAACCCCTTCAGTTTTGCCAATGCGGTTGGCCGCCAGCATCAATCGCTCGCGGTGGCTTTTGCCGCTGGCGAAAAAAGCCATATGTTTTTGATAGCCGTCCCGGGCCAGAGGTCCGGAATCGGGATAAAAATCATCCAACCGCCGCAAGCGCCGCCGACGCTCTTTTTCCTTAAGCATCAAAGTCAGCAGATGTTTCTTTGATAAACCTGTCGATGTGGTCATCCAATTCCTCATCTGTCATGGCCTGCAGGTGTTTGAGTACGGAATCCGCATCATCGGCTCCGGCTTCCAGTTGCAGGTGGCGACCGATGAGTTCGAGTGCCTTGTTGGCCCCGGAAACGTCCATTTTAAATTCCCCCGTGGGATTGCCAGACCGATCCTTGACTGGTTCTTCCTGAAGACACCGTTCCACAACGGTCTGAAGTTTATCCAACCACCATTTTCGATCGATTTTGCTTTTTCGTGTTCGTTTCGTCCTGTTCTCATTCATGGTTAAACCTGTTTTTCTGCACGGAAAACACCAAAGACAGGTTGGTCACCCGGAGAGTTTGTCACGGAAATACTGTCCCAGGGCGGTGACAACCATGGCCACGCCTCCGCCGCTCAGCATGCCAAATACGGCGGAACGGCTCTCCACGGCACGCAACCTGTTGTCGAGCCCCCCGATCCACTCCGTGATCTCGGTTTGCCGACCCTGAATGGCTGCCAGAGTCCCTTTGATTTCACCAAGATGCATGGATATTTCATTGAAAATATCTTGATTTTCGCAGCAGTGTTCGTTCATGACATCACCCTTTTGTCAACATGCCAACAAGACCGGCCAACCCCGTGCCCGTGGCGATGATCTCCGTCACAAGTTCTGGCCGCATATCGATACCCAACGCTGTGGCCAGCATGATCATGCCCCGCCATGTAGAAGGTTCCTGCAATCTTTCCATCACGTATTTCATCACAGCACCACCAACCCGATCAGATGACCAATACCGGAAATGACCAAAGGCACCATGGCCACCATGGCCATCAGCCCGGTCAGCAAGACCAGGCAACTTCCCCAATGTGTCAGCTTGTTTCTGCCTTCATTCATCGTGCATCTCCTTGCCGGTTTCGACCATGCGGGACAAATATTTTGCCCGCTCCCCAACTTGTTTTGCCCAACGGGAATCCAGCATCTCCTGGGCAGCCAGAGTAAAATCCTTATTGTTGATGGCGGCGACGAATCGTTGAAACAACCGAAAGCGACTGATACCCAGGTTGAAACACATATCCATCAGGGCACACCGCCGCACATCGTTCAGATCGTTGAACCCTGGCAGATAACGTTGCAACTCCCCTTCAACCCGATCCAGGTCATTGTTCAGCAAGACCATCGCTTCGGCTTCCGAGATGCCCACATCCTCCAGGTTTCGGCCAACGCCGATGGTGACCCGGCCCGCCGGGCAGAGATACGGACGCAAGGCAATCCCTTCGTGTCTGATCAACTGTTTGGTCAGCGCTTCACGATCCATTTTCGTTCCTCCAGAAAAAAAGCCTGCTCCGGTCACCCGCAGCAGGCATGAAAAAACCCGCCTGGGGCGGGTCACCAATAAACAACAACAATAAAAAAAGCCCCCTCACCCGGACGGCGAAGAGGCTTCATGACATAACTCACCTATTATGGGTGCAACCTTTACCCCTTTTTGCGCCCTCCTGCAATAAAAAAAATGATCGGTTGACCATTTTTTTTATTTTTTGGTAACGATTCACCACTCTCTCAAGAAAAGCTTGGACATAAAAGCCTTCGTCAGGACTTCGCCCCGGACCCCACCAGGGGAAAGAGCGCAGCCCTTTCCCCTGGACTCCCATCCCAGTCTTTCAATCGTTATGGCCAAACAGGTTCCGCCGTTTCTTCTTACGCCACATCTCCCTTGAGGATCATTTTGTTCCGTTGCGAGCGACTCTCCCCAACGGATGTCACCCGGATGGCGGCCTGGTCCACAACCGGGCATTTGTTTTCGCAGATGCCACAACCGATGCAGCGGGAGGGTTCCACAAAGGGCTGTTTCAATGCCACAGGTTTGCCCTCGCGGTCAGGAATGGCGACACTCTGGAACCAGATCGCCTTGGGAGAGGTGGGGCACATCTCTTCGCAAACAATGCATGGGGTGTGCATGGCCCAGGGAAGACACCGGCCCCGATCAAAAAAAGCGGTGCCCACCCTGATGGGGTGTGGGAAAGGTTTGGCCCCAACCTTCTCCGCCACCGACAAGGGCCGGATCGCCGCCGTCGGACAGACCTGCCCACAAAGAACACAATATTGTTCGCAATAGCCCTGGGCGTTGATCAGGATGGGGGTCCACAACCCCTCCAGACCAGCTTCGAGCAGTGCCGGTTGCAAAACGTTGGTGGGACATACCCGCATGCAGGCTGCGCATTTGATGCACCGGGCCAAAAAATCCCCTTCCGGCAGGGCCCCGGGAGGACGAATCACCTCGGGAACAGGATGCGCGAAGGCGGAACGGGAACTGCGCAGCATGGGAAACAGGGCCAAGGCAGTCACCCCGGATTCCACCAAACGACGCCGCCCGATATCCAGAGACTGATGAACGGAGCTGCGTGGCTGCGACAAGCCATAGTGCAAGGCCCCTTCGGAACAAGCCTCGATGCAGTTCATGCACAGGTGGCACTCGCTGACACGCAACTCGGTGTGGGGATCGCACCCACCCTGACAAGCCTCCAGACATCGGGAACAAGAGGTGCATCGGTCCACATCACGACGAATCCGCAAGGGGGCGCGAAGGGCAAAGACCCCCAACAGGGCCCCCAGCGGACACATCACCCGACACCAAAAACGGGGCATGAAACGGTTAGCCAGAAGAATCCCCAACAGGATCATGCTGATCAAAATCCCGCCATGGAAATAGGGCTGGTATGGATAGAGGGGGATCTCCCGCCCATGGACCGCCGGCAACACGCCAACCGCGAAAGAGCGCTCCAACAGGGCGATGGGATCTAAAAGACCGATCTGGAGTCCCCCCAACAAAGCCAGGAGAAGGAGAGCGGTCAATAGATAGTATTTGACGCGAAAAATGGAGCGATACCGATTGTCCGCATAGGCATCCACCGGTCGCCGCCGATTGAACAGGTAGCCGGCAAGCTGGTTGAGAATGCCCAAGGGACAGACCCAGGAACAAAAAAAACGTCCGAGAAACAAAGTTGACAACAGGATCACCAACGACCAGGCAAGCCCTTTGTACAGGGTGTGGCTCGTCAACAAACCACCCAGGGCGGTCAGGGGATCCAGCTCCAAAAACAGGGAGACATCGTACCCCCGTAAATGGCGAAAGTCGCTCACCAGCAAAAAAAACAGAAACATTCCGAGAAAGAAAGTCGCATGGTAGCGACGCAGGGCACGCAGTTCAGGCAAGAAGCGCATGACAATCATCCGATCTGGGTCTGGGAAACGTTCAGATCTTGCCAACGCACATGTCCCAGCCCCCGTTGTTCACCCAAGGCGAGAAACGGAACCGTTTCAGGTTGCAGGTTGAGAAATTGCAGGCTGAAAGCATCGATGGCCACTTCATCCAGACCGGCGATCAAGGTATTTTCCCGGCTGACATCAGCCACGCTGCCACCGGTAGGTCCGTTGCGTTGCAAAACCCGGGTGGCATCCATGACCGTCAATGTGGGACGTACTGCGGCAGCCAGATCCACGATGGAGGTATGGATATCCTGGTGCAGGCGGTTGCGCGTGCCACCGATCACCCCATACCAATTTTTCATGGCCAGGGTACAGCCGCTCAGGGAGTGATGTTTGACGATAGGCAGGTTGATCACCTTGTCAGCTTCGAGAAAAAAGCGTGAAACCGGCCATACCTTGAGCAGGGTTCCCCCCAGGTCGGCACGCACGAAATCCTCCTGCCGGGGCAGCCGTATCTCCCCCCCCGCCTGGTGGGTTGCCTCTTCGATCCCGGAACGGAAAAAACAGCGCGCCGGATCATTGAGAGAGTGATCGGTGACCCAGACCGCCTTGGCCCCGGCCTCCCGGCAAAGCCGCACCATGGCCGCCACCAACTCCGGCCCCGTATTGGCGGCCTGCTCGGGTTGCCGGTCCCAGCCGACATTGGGCTTGAGTAAAACCTTGTCGCCACGCTGGATGAACCGCTCGATGCCTCCCAGCCGGGTGATGGCCTCTCTGGTCATGCGCGGCACATCTGTTCCCCGCACCACGGCCAACTGCGGGTGGTGAGCGGATGGCGGAACACGAAAATCCCGTAATTTGTGGATCACCTCCGGTTGGCGGCGGATGGGTTCGTTGCTGTAGGCCAACCAGCCCCCAACACCGATCCCCGCTGCAAGCCCGGAGGTGATGGAGATCTCGCGGATAAACTGCCGCCGACTCAAAACAGGTTGGGTTCGATCGGTTCTGGGCTTTTTTGCAGACACAAAACCCTCCAAAAACAGGAGCTATTGCCTGGCATACTCCGCCAGGCGTTGCATGTGTTGCGGACGCAGAGGACCGAACACCCCCAGGAGTCGCTGGCGTCCGATGGCCAAGACCCAATCACCCTCGTAACGGTCGCTGATGCGCACGATTTTGGCATCACCCTGAGGCTCCAGACGGTAGGGAATCTCCTCCCCCTGGAGGAATGACAGGAGCGCCTTTTCCAGGGCTGCGGTCTCTTCTGGAGTGCCAACAATCAGGAAAGCGGTGCGGCTCTCTCCCTTTTCTCCACTGAAGGAGCGCTCCACCACATGATTCAAAAAATTCATGCCACGATAGTTTTCCTTGATGAAGCGGGTGTCACCGACATTGCCAAAGTCTGGAAAAGAAAATGAAAGATCGGATTCTTCGCCCGTCTTGGGCACGATTTTTCCAGCCAGAAGGGCTGCGGTCTCCTGCAAGGAACCCTCATCGGAAAATGCGGCCAGGCGCACATAGTAGGGGCCCTTGATCAGGGAGAGGGTCCGATCGGCAACAAAGGCCATCTCTCCGACATGCACCGTTTGGCTTTGGGAACTTTTTTGCTCCATGAGGACGCCGAAGGCAAACATGGGTTTGCCCATGTCATACAGATCCACCACCAGGGAGGGTTGACGCGCTCCAGAAGGGCCATACTCGCCAACGGTCAAGTGCCGAAAACCTGCACCAATAAAAAAATCGGCATGGCCGTTGATGTATTCGTAGAGATTCTCCCGGGTATACTCCCGGACGGACCCCATTTTTTTCAGCGGTCCCAGGGAATCGGGAAACATATGCGCCATCTCGGACGTGACATGGCTACCCTTTTGGAACTCCAACAGACCTGGGTCATAGTGCTGGCCGTCGAACCAGACGGCCAGCGCCAACAGAGGGGGCAGGAGCAGCAGCAGCACCCGGGTAACCCACGGCGTTGCAGGGGGAGAGAGCAAGTCAGGCAACCGTGGCAAAGGAGAGTTGCCGATGGGCGGCGCGCAGCTTGGTGGCTACGGGCAGACCATAGGCGCACAACTGGTTACAGGAAGCCGAGTCGCAATTTTGACAAATGGCCGCATTTTTCTCCAGCGCGGCGTAAGATTGCATGGCTTGTTTCTCGTCCTTGTAGTCTGCAAAATACATTTGGTAGCGCAGGATGGAGGCGATGGGAAGACCCGCCTGGCAACCCGCTTCGCAATCGCCGCAGCCGGTGCGGCAATAGTCCTGGCCGTGGCGAGCGGCATATTGGTCGAGGAGCTTCTGATCCGTGGCAGAGAAATCCTGTCCCGAAGCCTGAAGGTAAAGATCCAGGTGACCGGTATTGGCAAAGGTGACAACGAGGCCACCGACTTCGGCATGTTTGAGAACCCACTTGAATGCGGCGTGTTCGGAGACACCGCGCAGATCAGCGCCGCTCTCTCTGGCGCCGGCAAGGGTTTTCATGGCGACCACGCCGACCCCTTTCTGGCTTGCGGCTTTCAGCACCTCAGGAACTTTGGGAAATTTCATGAAGTTGAAAGCCGGCATGATCAAATCAAAATGGCCGGAATCGACCGCCTCCATGAGCAGCTTTTCCATGTTGTGGGGGCCATGCGATGAGACGGCCAGGGCACGCACCTTGCCATCCCGGCGCAACCGTTCGTAGGCCTTGAGCATGTTGGGATCCAACAACCGCTTCCGCTCCTTGTCAAAATCCGGGCTCTCCCCCACAGCATGGACAAACACGGCATCCAGATAATCCGTGCCCAACCGCTTGAGACTCTCCTCAACTGCGGCAACATAATCTTGTTCGCTACTTCCCACGGGAAGATGACCAGGGTACGGTTTAGACTGGCAAAATTTGGAGGCGATATAAATTTTCCCCCGGTCTGGCAGGCGTTTCAGGGCCTCGCCGATCAGGCTTTCACTGGGGCCATAGTCCGGAGCCGTATCGAAGTAGTTGACACCCCGTTCGATGGCCCGCAGCACCAGGGAGGCCGAAGGCAATTTTCCCGCACCGAAAGAGATATCACTGATTTTCATCCCGGTGCGCCCCAGGGTGCGATAATTTTTGATACTGGCTTTGTCGGACTCGGCGGCGCTGCCGGGGGCAACCTCTCCAGCCAAAGTGGTGACCGCAGCCAGAGCCACGGAAGACTTGATGAAATCACGACGTTTCATGACGTTTTTTCCTTTCATGACGGCCAGTTACAGTACATGATCAGGCACGATATGTTCGGGTATCCAGCAGACTTGGCAAGATTGTACAGATCCCTCCTTATTTTCTGCACGTTTTTTGCTGTGTCAACCATGGGCAGATCATGTTTTCCGGCCACAGTTCTCCACCCGACAACGCATCGGGATTCAGGGAGCCGGCTTCCTGGCATATCCGGAAGCGAGTCCTGGTTGGGTTCGGGGCACAGCTCTGACAAAGTCTTTTATATCAAAGCTTTTCTTGCAAGGGTGTTGAATGGTTGCTATCCTTTCGGTTTCGGCAAGTCCGGCTCCGAATGCGTGCAAAACGGCAGACTCGAAACGATAACCCCCATCAATCAAGAACAGGAATGATTCATGGATAATTTCATGAAGGAGATCGACCAGAGGAGCAATCTGGCTTTTTCCAATCAAATGGAGATGCTCACATTTTTCTTAACGGATTCCCAACAGTACGGGATCAACGTTTTCAAGATCATCGAAGTGATCGAAACCCCGAAAAACGTGACCGTCATGCCGCAGAGCCATCCCGCCATTCTGGGGGCGATCAACTTTCGTGAACAGTTGGTCACCGTCATCGATCTGGCCAGTGCCCTGAGCATGGCGCCCGTCGATACGAATGAAGGAGTCAGCTACGTCATTATCTGCGAATACAGCGGCTCCATCCAGGGATTTCTCATCAGCAGTCCCAACAAGCTGATCACCCGCAGCTGGAAAGATATACGGAGTCCGGGCAACGGCACACAAAGTTCGGGCTACCTGACCGCCCTGACCTACGACGACGAAGGAAAATCCATCCAGATACTCGACATCGAAAAGGTGCTGGGCGAGATCATGGGGGTTGAGGATACGGTTCCCCAGGAGATGATCGAAGAGGGGCATAAACTCAGCATCGACAACTTTCACGTCATGGCAGTGGATGATTCGCGTGCAGCCCGCAATCTTCTCTCCTCCACGCTTGAGCAGTTGGGAGTCCAACACCATGTCTTTGACAATGCCGAGTCCGCCTTCGCGGCCTTGGAAAAGTCATTGGAGCCCAATTCCCGTTTTCGGTATTGCTTGATCATCTCCGACATCGAGATGCCCGGCATGGACGGTTTTACCTTCACCCGGCAGGTCAAGGCAAACCCGGATCTGGCCAAAATCCAACTGGTTCTCCACAGCTCCATGAGCAACCAAGCCAACAAGGTCAAGGCAGACGCCGTCGGAGCCAACGACTTCATTCCAAAATTCCAACCCGGAAACATTGCCCGTGTGGTTCTGGAGCAGGTCTCCAGAATCCGGGAACAGGGTGCAGGGTGTTACCGAGGCTGACGCCCCCCTCTCTTTGCTGTCGGTCATCAGGTCGTTTCGGCTGATGGAACCTGCACACGGGTATATGAATCACAGGTTGGGGGTGTCCTGGATTCCCAGTTCATGCATTTTCCGATAGAGGGTGCTTCGGCTCATGCCCAGGCTGCGTGCCGCCCGGGACTTGACCCAGCCGAACTTTTCCAGGGCTTGCGTAATCAGCTCACGCTCCCCTTCCGGGGAGGCAGCGGTCGCTGCGGTGTACGCCTGGGGCTGCACCTGGGCCAGTTCCGGGGGCAAATCCTTGGCATCGAGCAACGAGTCCCGGCAAATGACAAAGGCATGCTCGATGGCATGTTCAAGTTCTCGGATGTTTCCCGGCCAGGGATGGGCCATGACAACCTTCATGAAATTTTCTGAAACGCCCGATATGGATTTGCCGAACGAAGCGTTGAATCTCCCGATGAAATGTTCGACCAGGAGGGGAATATCCTCCCGACGTTCCCGCAGGGAAGGAAGGTGGATTTCCACCACTTTCAGGCGATAGTAGAGATCTTCCCGGAACAGGCCCTGGGCAATCTTGTCGCGCAGGTTCTGGTTGGTGGCGGCCACGACGCGCACGTCCACAGAGACCGTGCGACTCTCTCCGACACGTTCCAGCTCCTTGTTTTGCAAGACCCGCAACAATCGGGTTTGCATTTTGGCTGAGACATCGCCAATTTCGTCCAGAAAGATCGTGCCATGGTCGGCGAGTTGAAAACGCCCGATCTTGTCTTTGACCGCACCGGTAAAGGCCCCGCGCACGTGGCCAAAAAGTTCACTCTCCAATAAGGTTTCCGACAGCCCCGAACAGTTGACCTTGACCAGGGTTCCGCGATGGCGCACACCTTTTCTGTGCAGGGCATCCGCGATACGCTCCTTGCCGGTACCACTTTCTCCGGTGATCAGGACAGTGGTATCCACATCGGCCAGATTTTCAATAAGCGCATAAATTTCTTGCATTTTTCGGCTACGCCCGATGATGCCGTGAAACCCCTGCCGCTCGCCAAGATTTTTTTCCAGAGCCGCCAGGCGGGTTTCATCCCGCACCACCATGACCGCGCCGAGAAACCGGCTGTTTTCATCGAACAGAGGCGATGCGGAGATATCCACCATCTGGCCATGATGCACCGAGTTGTTGCATGGCAACCGAACAATCTCTGCCCGGTTTTTGTTTTCAAAGACCCGCTGCAAGGCCTCCTGGCATTGACCTTCACAATGGCGGTTGTCCACGTGCAGGGGGTGTCCGGTTGCCGCTTCGGTGAGGCCGCAAATACGCTGGGCGGCCAGGTTGAACTCCATGACCCGCGAGGCGGCATCGACGGTGATGATGGCATCTTTGACACTGTTGAATACAGCCGTCAGACGGTGTTGCATGCGTTCCCGCTCATCCCGCATGGATTTATGATCCAGGGCGGATTTGACCTGACGCAACAAATTTTCCTTCAAGATCGGCTTGACCAGGTAATCATAGGCCCCGGCCCGCAGTGCCTCCTGGACGGTCTCCAGGTTGGGAAAACCGGTGATGACCAGGACGTAGGGGCCACCGGGACACCGCCTTTGCACCTCCTTGAGCAGTTCCAGGCCACTTTTTCCGTTCATGTGAATATCGGTAAAGAGCAGATCAAGTCCGCCCTCATCCAGGATGCGAAGGGCAGTATCGTAATCCTCGGCAGTGACGACATCATAACCGGCACTGGTCAAAAAAGACTGAAATATAAACCGGATATGGGAATCATCATCCACGATGAGAATTTTTGAGCCCATCAAAATTTCCCTTCTTCCTGCAATATCCACTCGCGAACCTGGGCCACCAGAAACTCCCTCTGATTGCGGTTGGGATCCTGCCCAACCCACTCCACCAGACGCTGGCGCAACTGCCCCAGCCAGGGACCGGGCGCCATACGAACCAGGTCGAGAATTTCTCCGCCGGTCAGTGCCAAATCCGCTGGATCGAGACGCAACATGGCTTCGCGCGTCAGATGGCAGCGACGCATGGAGCGGGTAAACTCCTCGGCAATTTTGAGATTCTCTTCGGATGTGGTGTTGGGAAGGGCCTCCTTTTTGGCGCGCAGGAGGCGGAACAACCCCTCCACCGGGATGGTCTGTTCGATCAGCTTGCGCAACCCCCGATCCGTCATGGTTTGATGCACATCCAGGTGTTGCACCATATGGTTGATCCGGCGTTGCCGGCGTTTGGAAAATTGCAGCCGGCTCAAAATGCCCGCATTGATGCGCATGGTCTCTTCATGAAACCCGGGATAGTCGACGATTTTGCCTTCCGCATCTTTTCGGCCACAAACGCCCTTTCCTGTTTGGTGGAGCAGGGATGCCCATCGCAGATCCAGGAAGGAGACCTCCTCTTCGGCAGCCGGGGCCGTCATGTTCAGGAGCATGCGCAGGGAGTTTTCCCAGGCGCTTTGGGGCTCCCCCGGAACTTCCGGGCACTCCTGAAGGGCGGCAAACTCCGGTAACAACTCCCGGCCCAGCACCGAGCGAAACAGGCGATGGACCATATCCTGTGAAAACCGATCCCTGAGCAGCAAGGTGAAGATTTGGTCGAATTCAGCGCGAACCCTTTCCTGGGCCACATGGTTTGGCACAGTCTCTTCAGAATTTTTCAGATCATCCTGGTCCGGCTTGCCGGCTAGTTGCAGGGTGAAGCGGAAAAATCGCAGGGCACGCAGCGGATCTTCCAGCAGGGTTTCCGCGCCGTTGACGAGGCGGATGATATTGTTTTCCAGATCGGCGCGACCATTGTAGGGATCGATCAAAGGTCCATCCGGCCAATGGAAGGCCATCGCATTGGCCGTGATGTCACGATGGGAAAGATCTTCCGCCACGGTCGCCGGATGGGAGGGGCGATGACGAAAGGTGGCTATCTCCACCATTTTGGGATTTTCCTTGCGCTTCAGAGGCAACAACAAACTGTTATGCTTGTTGCCCATGACAGCCATGGCATATCCTGCATCCTGGAGTTTGCGTTGGCAGTGCGGCAAGGGGTGGGAGACAAGAATGGCGAGTTCATCGGGGTGGGCTTTGTTGCGCAAGGAGTCCCGCAGGGAGTCTCCAACCAGAAAAATCGGACCGATCAAACGGTCCAGGTCGTCCAGAAGCGAGTGGACAAAAGGGGAGAGGCCTCTTTGCAGGGATAGGTACATGGTTTTTGTTGGCGCGTGGACCCATTTGGAGACACCCCAGCCGAACGGCAGGATGAACGTAGATCAAGATCAGGTCGCCGTCAATGCATGAGGATGGAAACAGGAGTGCAGGCCAACGCATGGCTTTCATCACGTTGGGGTGCCGGGTCAACCAATGCGAGACCGACATGCTGTATCGTGCCGGCAAGCGGGCTGGTTATCGCCAGGCCAAATCGGGCGAAACTGCCGATGTGGTTGTCTTCAACACCTGTTCGGTTACCGGAGAGAGCGAACGGCAGGCCCGTCAGGCCATTCGGCGCGCCGTGCGGGAACATCCCGGCGCCCGTATCGTGGTCACGGGGTGTTATGCCCAGAGGGATCCGGAGGGTTTGGCGCGCATTCCTGGTGTATCGCTGATCCTGGGCAACGATGGAAAGGAGGATTTGTTCGCGGTGTTGGCCAACCAGCGACCTGACCCTGCGGAAGCGGACCGCCCCCTGCCTGTCCGCTCCGAAGCCGGGGAATTTTCCCTCCCTGGCCTGACGGAAAGCGGTGTCCAGGATCGGGCGCGTGCCTATCTCCACGTCCAGAATGGCTGTGATGCAGGGTGTACCTTTTGCGTCATTCCGGCCCTGCGCGGGGCAAGCCGTTCGGCACATCTCGAACAGGTTATCATTCAGGCAAAAGAATTATTGGCACACGGGTTTCAGGAACTGGTCCTGATGGGCATCAACCTGGGATCTTATGGGCGCGATCTGCCCTCCCCTGTCTCTCTGACCCGACTCATCGGGACATTGTTGCCTCTGCCGGGGTTGGGTCGCTTACGCCTCTCTTCCATCGCCCCACAAGATCTTGATCCGGCTTTTTTTGCCGAGGTGCTGGCCGAGCCACGCTTTTGCCCCCACCTGCATCTCTCCATCCAATCTGGCGACGATCTGATTCTCAAGCACATGCGTCGGCCCTACACCCGAGCCCAACTCCTGCATGTCATCCACACCATACGCGCCCGGCGTCCCGAGATCGTTTTAGGCGCCGACATCATTGTCGGCTTTCCCACCGAGGACGAAGCTGCCTTTGTCAACACTCTGGAGTTGCTCCAGGAAGGTCAAATCGCCCTGCCTCATATTTTTCGCTATTCGGACCGTCCCGGCACTCCGGCAGCCCGGATCCCATCCCATCTCCGCCCCTCCCCCGAGCTGGTCCGGGAGCGGGCGGAGCGTTTACGGATAGCGACCCAGGTCATCCTTGGCGATGTTCTCGCCCGAACGGTGGGGCATGAACTCCAGGTTTTGGTGGAGTCGGTAACCCAGGGCCATGCCCGGGGCAAAACCGGAGAGTTTCTTCCGCTTGTTTTTCCCGCCATGGATATCGACCTGGTTGGCAAACTGGTTTCGGTACAGGTTGCCAGGGTGGATCTGCCGAACATGGGCCTGGTGGGAAAATGTGGGGATGCCGATCATGAAATTTGACCTTTCACGCCCCATACGCCTTGGGATCATCGTGACCCATCCCATCCAGTATCATGTCCCGCTTTGGGTGGCTTTGCATCAGCAGACTACATTGGAGATCCAGGTCTTTTATACCTGGGACAACCGGGGCGAAACCGGTTTTTTTGACCATGGTTTCCAAAAGCGGATTTCCTGGGATATTCCCCTCCTGACGGGCTATCCGTGGGAGTTTGTCCCCAATGTTGCCCGGAACCCCGGCGGCCACCATTTCCGTGGTCTGCACAACCCGGAGCTGGTCAAGCGGGTGCTGGCCTGGCAGCCCGACGTGGTGATGATCAACGGGTATATGCATCAGAGCCATTTTCTGGCCATCCGCTCCCTGGCGGCACGCGGCATACCGGTTCTGTTTCGCGGGGATTCCCACCTCCTTTCGCCTCGAACTCCCATCAAACGGTGGCTGCGGGCGCAGGTATTGCGGCGGCTTTTTCACCGTTGCCAGGGGTTTCTCTACTGCGGCACCTTGAACCGGGACTATTTTCTCAGTTTTGGCGTTGCATCCGACAAACTTTTTCATTGCCCACACATCGTGGACAATGACCGTTTTGCGACCAACGATGCCACACGAAGAGAGGAGGCCGCCGCCTGGCGTGCCAGTCTGGGCATTCCCTCCACCCACAAGGTCGCTCTTTTTGCCGGAAAATTTCAGGACAAAAAACAACCTCTCCAGCTTCTGGGGGCCTTCATCCGGGCGCGTGTTCCCGAGAGTGTCCTGGTGTTTGTCGGGGATGGAGAGTTGGCGGAGAGCCTGAAAATCGAGGCAGGAGCCGCCCAGGCCAACGTCCTGTTTCTCCCCTTCCAAAACCAGACCAGCATGCCCCTGGTCTATCGGTTGGGAGATGTGTTTGTGCTGCCATCGGCTTATGACGAAACATGGGGATTGGGTGTCAATGAGGCGATGTGTTGCGGCGTCCCGGTCATTCTCAGCGACCAGGTGGGGTGCGGACCTGACCTGGTGGAACCCGGTCGGACAGGGTGGATATTCCCAGCCCGGGAGACGACCGCCTTGACACACATCCTCCAACAAGCCATGCAACCCGGTGACCACCTGAAGAGCATGGGAGAGGCTGCCCGGAACAAGATGCAGGCGTGGGGGCTGCCCCACGCCCGGGATGGCATCATTCGCGCCGTGCAATCGGTCACCAGAGCCCTTTGAATTGAACTTTTTTCTTGGTGAATGCGCAATATATTGATACCAAAACTGTTGGTTCAATATTGGCAGGGCATTTACCAAGGTTGTCCCTTCCGGATTGTCTCATCCAGCCCGATTCCGGGCATTGTGGTAGAGTCTCCTTACCGATTTTGATGGACTGCATGGGTAAAATCCGGGACAATTCGGGCGCGTAGGGGCTGTTTCCGAGCGGCCCGATGCCACATCAACGGTTTTTGGGCGCGGACCGTCGGAACCTTCTTTTTCAAATGGCTCTTTGAAAATTGAAAACTGATGAGGATTCAGGCTGCTTTCCGAGAGCGGAAAAAGGCGTTCGAGACGATCAAACATGCAGGGTTGTTCAGAGTCTCCGTTGCATTTGAACGGACCGTCGTCGGTTTGTGGAGGTTACTCATGAAGGGTTCATTGAATAGTCCAGAAATGGAAGGAGTCACGCCCGAATACGTCTCCCAGCTTGGGAAGGAGTGGCTTGATTGGTTGGTAGACGTAACACCCGATGAGGAGCTTGCGTCTTTGCCAAAACCTGGGCATCTCCTGGTGCAAGAATACCAGGAAGGTCTTCAGGAAGGTCTTCAGGAAGGTCTTCAGGAAGGTCTTCAGGAAGGTCTTCAGGAAGGTCTTCAGATCGGCGAACAAAAAGGCCGCCAGGAGGGTGAGGTCGCGATTCTACTCCGAATCCTCCGCCGTCGTTTCTCCGATCTGCCAGACTGGGTGGAGCCAAAGGTTCTTGCCGCCAATCTCGATACCCTGGATGCATGGATCGATCGGGCAATTGAGGCGCACTCATTACAGGAAGTTTTTGGCGACGAGGCAGCCAGAGGGACAACGTTATTATAACACATTGATTCTTATCATTTTATTTCTTAATCTCGGCATCTCTCAGCTACCGAGGGGGAGTTGGAAGTTCGCCGACTTGCAAAGATTCGCTCCACACCATTTGCAACATGAGCGGATTTTTTATCTCCTGGTCAACTTTGAAACCAGGAAAGAGCCCATTTTGCAGCGATGGACAAAAAACCGGGCAAGGGCGTCCGGGATGACGGCCAGCAGAAAGTTTTTAGCGCGTCCCGCCGGCATGGGCAGTATCTCGGGTTTGAGCCCAAAGATTTGCACCTCATCCACAGCGAATCCTGGTTCGACGAGGGCTCGCCACTCCGGGATGGTATAATACCGCGCAAGGGCGCCATCGGTGGCCAGTTGTTGAGTTTTCGTCAAGGATCCGGTGCGGAACAGGTTGCCTTTCAAAATACCGAAGAACAACCCTGCAATGATGTAATAGTTCCAATAATTTCGGTAGTAGACCATGATGTGGGCTTTGCCACCGGGTTTCAGCACACGGTGAATTTCGGAGAGAACTTTGGGGGTGTCGGCGGAGTGGTGGATCACCCCCCAACTCCAGACAAAGTCAAAGCTCTGATCGGGAAAGGTCATCTCCTCCGCATCCATGCGCAGAATCTGCGCCCGGATGCCAGAAAGTTCCATGCGGGACCGCGTACAATGAACGGCGTGTTCGGTCAAGTCGATACCGGTAAACTCCCCGGCATGTTGGGCAATCAGTTGAGCGTGGGTACCGCATCCGACGCCGATTTCCAGGCATTTTTTATCTTGCAGATGGGCAAATGGGATCAGATTATCAAAGGGAATCGACTGCCAAGGCATGATCGATCTTGTCGAACTGAAAAAACGCGCATCGATTTCGCGATAGTAGGCCTCGGAAAATTTTTCGTGTTCGAGGCCATCCCTCCAGTCATACTGCATGGGATTGTTTTCCCACCAGGTGCGGTTTGCCTCCTGCCAGCGGGATCTTTGCTCCGGGGAAGTTGGCGTGGCAATGGGGGATGCAAAATCTCCCAGGCTGCTTTTGTCCATGTTGCATCTCCCCTTTCAGGGTCAAGAGTCACTCCAAACACGCTCCCCGGAGAAGCCCTGGCACCGCGAGCGCACGGTCTTCGACCATTCACCCGCCGCCAAGTTACCGGTCGAAGGTAACCGCATTGATCTCCAGAATCAACGGCGACCGAACCAGACCTCGTGCAAGGGCAAGCAGAGCCACCCGGGCGGTTCAACCATACCTTTTGTTACGAAAGGGCCCCTGGTATCACGACAATGTTTTCAGCACCACATCCAACACCTCGGACGTGCTGATGGATGTCATGCAGAGATGGTCGGAACGCGGGCAGGTGGAGAAGCAACAACCGCCGCAATGGACCGCTTTGCGAATGACGTGGTGCCCCTTTCCCAACGGATGCCAGCGTCCCGGGTTATCCCGGTCGGAAAAGATGGCCACGCAAGGGACTCCGACGGCGGATGCCAAGTGTACCGGACCGCTGTCAGGGCCAATGAACAATTGGCTCCTTGCCATGATGGCAGCGGTAATCCGCGGCGAAAACATACCAGACGCACCCAAGCCATCCTGCCAGGTGTTCAAGAGTCTTTCCTGGAGGGAAATCTCGTTTTTTCCGCCAACAATCAGTATTTCGCAAATTTTTTTCTCAAGGAGGAGAGAACCCAGCGCCGCATAACGATCAGGGGGCCAGCGGTTGACAGGTTGCTTGGCGCCAGGGGCCATGATCACCAGGGGCCGGTCAGGATGGCGCCGATGGGCGGCCAGCCAAGCGTCCGCCTGTTTTGACTCCTCCTCGGTCAACTTGATGTCTGGCGGCGAAAGGGGATCAGCCAACGACCTTCCCGTTGCAAAGCCGCTGGACGTCAGACGTTCAAACAAAAAGCAGGCTTCCGAAGGAACGACGGCTGGGCGACCGTTTGCGTCGCGGGGATAAATGATGCGTCGCGGAAAGGGGAAAAAACCGACCTGATGCCATATGAGACAAAAAAGAAAAAAAAGGCTGTCACGCCAATGAGCTACACGACCGAACCGCTGTCCGGGAGCCAGACTGATCACGACATCAAATTTTTCCCGACGAATTTTTTGCGAGAGGAGCAACAACTCCCGGTAGAAACTCCAACTACGATTTCCCGTCGGATAGGCAAGAAAATGATCGATATACGGTGTGTTTTCGAGGAGATGCCTGATCGCAACCTCCGCATTAAAAGATCTGTTTTCAAGCAGGGTAATTTCACTCTGTGCGCCGTAGTGGGAGCGAATCCAACTCAGCGCAGGCAGGGCAAGGACGGTGTCACCGAGAGATCCGAACCGAAACACAAGGACTTTCATTATCGTGCCCAATACGCCAACCCGAGGATCTTCCCTTCCCACCGCCCAGTCTCGCATTATGTCAGGAAAGGATAAAATTGGCCAATGAGAATTTTCTCCACCTCCGTGCAGCATGCCGGGCGCACGGTCAGATGCAACGATTGGGACAACCGTACAAACAGAACGGGATTGTCGTTCACCATACAAAAAAATCTGCTATCCTGGGTAAGTGGGTGATTGATGGGTCAACTCGATGCAACTGGGCGGATTGGGAACATGCACCCGGAAACGTGGTTGCCACGCTGGACGTCGCTTCGGTTTCTTCCTCCCCCGTGGGCCGGTCTTGGGGTCGGATTGTTGCTGGCTCCCTTGGGGGTGTTTGGGGCACCCTCCCCTCCCGCTGCTCCCGCTGCGATGGTTTCTCCCGACAAGATCGCAACAAGCAAGACGGCAGCCGCCAAGGGGGATGCCCAGGCGCAGGCGGATTTGGCCATGCTTTACCTCCTTGGGCGTGGTGTGGAGGAAAATCTTTCCGAGGCCATGAAGTGGATGAAGCTGGCTGCGGAACAGGGCCATGCCACGGCGCAAAACCTGCTGGGCGAGATGTATTTCCGTGGTCAGGGCATCAAAAAACCGGACGACAAGGAGGCTTTCCGGTGGTACCAGAAAGCCGTGGAGCAGGGCCATGTCGATGCCCAGGTCAACCTGGGGCTCATGTATCTCATGGGAACGGGCACCCCGGCGAACGCCAAGAAGGCTGCCGAGTTGTTCAAGCAGGCCGCAGAGAAGGGCCATCCCGTGGCCCAGCGGCACATGGGTTACCTTTACGCCAAGGGAGAAGGGGTTTCCATCAACCCCAAGGAGTCGCAACGGTGGTATCAGATGGCCCAGGGCGGGGAGAAGGCCGGGGTTGTTTCCAGTGAACCCGGTGCAGTAGCCACCTCAGCCTCGGACACCCGGCAAGGCATTACGGGAACCGATCATGGCCCTGCGACATCACCCCCTTCCAAATGGCAAGGAGCCGGGGCCGCCGAAGCTGATCAGGGCGAACAGGCCTTGCAGGCCGGGAACAGGGAAGGCGCCTTGACACACTTCAAGGCCGCTGCGGACCTTTCTCCCGAAGATGTCGAGATTCTCGGCCAAGTGGCGCAATTGAGCGCCCAGACGGGAGACAACAACCAGGCGGCGGACTTTTTCAAACGGGCCGTGACCCAGGCTGTCAAAGCCAAAAAATGGGAAAGGATCGCCGCATACAACGGAAAACTTTTTGAGCTGCTCTCACTCAAACCAGAAGCCATGGAGAAACGCCTGACTGAGGTCTCTGCGCCACCCAAGGGAACGGAGATGGCCAAACGGGTCAATGATTGGTCGGCGCTTCTGGATCAAGCTGCGGTCGCCAGCTCCCAGGGACGGGATCCTGAAGCCCTGAAGCTGGCCCAGTCGGGGTTGGAGAGTGCTCAAAAATATTTCGGCAAGGGTCACTATTTGACCCAGGCAACCCGCCGTGATGTCGCCACCTACCTGTTTCGGACCGGGCAACAGACGAAGGCCCGATCCCTACTGACCGAAGCCACGCAGGGGACGCGCAAACTTCTGGGCGACGAACACCCGGAGACCCTGGCCATGCAATACCGCATGGCGGGCATGCTGGAGGAGAGTCACCTCTATCCGGAGGCGTTGCGGGCCTATTCGGAAACGCGCCGGGGCTACGAAAAATCACTTGGGGCTGATCATCCGGAGACTCTGCTGACTGGACGGGCCATCGCCCGGATTCAACAGAATCTCGGCCAATACGCAGACGCTGAAAATGGGCTTGCCGACCTCTGCCAAAAACTGGGTGAGCGTTTGGGATCCCACCATGACGAAAGGGCTGATTGTCTGGGACAGTTGGCCCGCCTGTATCTGCAACAAGGCCGCCTCGACGTGGCGGAGACCGCTTTCGCCCAGCTGGTTGAACTGCGCAAAACCTTGCAACCCGACTCTGCCCCAGCCTTGCGTGAGACCCGCCTCGGACAAGCGGAGCTGTACCGTTTTCAGGCCCGTTACGATCAGGCTGAAGGGATCTTGAAAGAAATTTTGTCCACAGGAGAAAAGGAAAAGCCTCCTCTTGCGGGTCGGCTGCTGGTACGTGCCCGGGATCTGCTGGCTCAGGTTCTGGAGGATCGTGGCGACTTTGCCCAGGCGGAACATTTGACCCGGCAGGTGCTTGCCGAGGAGAGCAAAACCCTTGGAGAGGATCATCCGGACACCATCGCCACTCTGAGCGGACTGGCTGGCATTCTGCAACGAGCCGGGCAGCAGGAGGAGTCGGAAAGGATCCATGCCGAGGCCCTGCGCCGGGCGCGCAAAGTCCTTGGGGAGAAACATCAAACGACCATCACGATCCTGAACAATCTGGGGTTGGTGTTTGAAGGAGAGGGGCTTTACGATCAAGCCGAACCCATGTTCAAGGAGGCCCTCAAATGGGGGAGCGGGCTGCTGGGGGAGGCGCACCCGGTCACCATCGCCACCATGAACAGCCTAGCCATGCTCTTTGAGAGCCAGGGAAACTTTGACAAGGCCCGCCCCCTGTACAGCAAGATCATCGCGCTCTCCAGCCAACGTCTTGGGCGGGAGCACCCCGATACCGTGGCCTTCATCAACAATCTCGCCTATCTGGAGATGATGCGCCAGGATGACGCCCAGGCCGCCGAACAGTTTCAGCAGGTGGTCACGCTCTGGAGCAAAACCCTGGGAGAGAAACATCCGAAGACCCTGAAAAGCATGAACAACCTGGCGCGAGCCCTGCACAAGACATCCCGTCTTGATGCAGCGGAAAAATTGTTCAAAAAAACGTTGGCCCTGCGCGAAGAGATTCTGGGGCCCAACCACATGGATACCCTGCGTTCCATGCAGGATCTCGCTGCGCTCTACCGGGATCAGAAGCGCTACAAGGAGGCCGATCAGCTTTTCCAGAAAACGTTGCAGTTGGAAGAGAAACTTTTGGGTCCGCAGCACCCCTACACCTTTGAGACCCTGAATGGCTTTGCCGCCGTCAAGGATGCCCAGAAGGATACCGGAGAGGCTTTTCGTCTGCGTCAGACCCTCTTTTCGCGCCGCACGGAGTTTCTCAACAGGATGATGTGGGTAGCCGGAGACAATGCCCGGGAGGGGTATGTTCGTCTGCATCAGCCGGAGCTTAACGCCTATCTGGGAGCACTGAGCCGTATGCCGCCGGAACACGCTGGCCGGGAGATCCTGGAAGCCGCCCTGCAACGCAAGGGGTTGTTGCTGAAAATTTCTTCTGAAGTCCAGCAGATTGCCCGCCTCTCCCTGGATCCGGCCCTGGGGAAACTGGCCGAGGATCTGATCAAGGCCCGCAAGGATCTGGCTGCCACGACCCTGGCCGGTCCCAAGGAGGGAGTCAGCGGCGAGGAACATTTGCGCCATTTGAACACCTTGGAAGATCGCATCAACACCCTGGAAGGTGACCTGGGCCGAGCCAGCCTGCATTTTCGTCAAAAGGCGGTTCCCGTCGGTTTGGCGGATTTAGCCAGTCAACTCCCTGAATCGGCTGTACTGGTAGACTTTTTGGATTACCGTGACGGGAAAGCGGAAGGGATGCTCGCCGGTCTGCTCACCAAGGAAAATGGCAAGCCAAAATATGGCATGGTTGTTTACAAAGATTTGAAGAAAATTCAGAAGCTCGTCATCGACTATCGGACCATCATCCAGGATGAAGCTGCCGAGGAGGCGGAGTTCAAGAAAGTGGGCGCCGAACTTTATGCCGAGGTATGGCAACCCCTGGTCGGATTTTTCGGCAAGCGCACCGAGGTATTTGTCGTCCCGGATGGCATCCTGAACATCATGCCTTTCAATGCCCTGGTCGATGAAAAAATGGCCTTTCTGGTCCAGGGTGTGGATTTGCATATCCTCAATTCAAGCCGTGACCTGATCACCAGGACAGTGACCAAGCCCCATGACGGCATGGTCACCTTTGCCGGTCCAGATTACGATTCGGAGAAGGCGGCGGGTGAAAAGGTTTTGGCGGAGGTGCGGAGGAAGCGGTCCGCCACGCCGGCCCAAACCCCGGAAGCGGTGGTTGTCGGAGATGCAGCGGCTGGGAAAGGCGAGAGTGCGCCGGGCGGCGATCTGGCCAACGCCGCATCGCCATCGGAAAACAGCCGTCGCTCTGTAGCCCTGAACCAGTTACGCGCCGGCCTGCGCGCTTTTTCGGTGGGTATGCGTGGCCTCAAGTTTGACCCATTGCCTGGTGCCTTGAAAGAGGGTGAACTGATCAGCGAAAGCGTGGTCAAGGTCAAGAAGGGGATCAAACTGTATGTCCAAAATGATGCCCAGGAAAGGAGCATCAAGGGTTTTGGCAAACAGCCTGACGTTTTGCACATCGCCACACACGGATTTTTTCTCAAGGCCGATGACACCTTGAAGAAACGCCTTCTCAAGCTACAGCGCAGCGCCGAAGTGCAACTCCCGCCACCGGGTGACAATCCCCTGTTGCGAGCTGGACTGGCCTTTGCCGGCATCAACGCCAACGCCCCCTATCTGGGTGAGATCGATACAGAGAATGATGGGGTGTTGACGGCTCTGGAGGTGATGGGCCTCAATCTGACCGGTACACGCCTGGCCGTGCTCTCGGCCTGCGAAACCGGACTGGGTGAAATTCATGAAGGAGAGGGGGTGTACGGGCTGCGCCGTGCCTTCCAGGAGGCTGGCGTGGAGAAGGTCATGGCCTCCCTGTGGGAGGTGAGCGACGCCGGCACCCAGGCGCTCATGACCGGATTTTACAAACGCATGTTGGCAGGAAAGGATCCGCGTGTTTCTTTGCGTGAGACACAGTTGGAACTCCTCGACTCATCGCAGTGGCGCCATCCTTATATCTGGTCGGCGTTCATGATGGTCGGCAGGTAGGCCGTGTTGACGCTGCCCGAAGTGGTGTATACTTCCTCGAAACAGCCAAAAGTCTTGATGCAGCCAAGCGAGGTAAGTGAGATGCAAAAAATACAAATCAAATATTTGGGCATTCCATTGTTTGCTGCCCTCCTGGTAGTGGGGTTTCATGGTTCGGCCATGGCCAAAGGTGAACCGGTCATGATGTTGATGCAGGTCGCCGGGCATGTTGAATACAGCAAGGATGGAGAAAAATGGTTCAAGGTCAATCAGAACAAGATGCTTTTTGAAGGAACCCAGATCCGTTCCGGAGAGGGTGGTTCGGGCCGGTTGATCCATCAGGTTTCCGGAGTTGAACAGGAGTTGGGCGCCCATACGGTCATCAAGGTGAGCGCCACGGGCGCCGAGCTGGTGAGCGGTCAAGGATTGGGGGAAGGCAAAACCGGCGAGAACGACCTGATGAGTGGCATCAAGAATCGTTTCGCCAAGGCCGAGCGTTATACAGTCGTGCGTCGTTCAGTCGACAAGAGTGCCGGAGTCGAGGGTGTTGATGTCGCCAAGGAGGTGACCCTCTCCGCGATGCACCCTGATCTGGTCTGGGAGGGCAAGGGCCCGGACTACACCTATGAACTCACGATCGATGGACAGCGATTCACGGTTCCAGCCACCCAAGAATCCGTTGTGCGCCACAAGGTTTCGGGTTTGACCCCGGGTCGGCACACCTACCATGTTGCCCTGCAAAAAGGCGGCATGACAGTTAGCCATGAAGAAAAGCCGGGAACTTTGACCTGGATGTCCCCTGCCGAGGAAGAGACCCTGAAGGGGGAGATCGCTGCCAGCGAGAAAAAATATCCCGGCAATTTCTTCACCCTGGCCAGCATCCTGGAGAAGCATGGATTGACCGTGGCTGCCATGGAGACCTACCAGAAATATCTCGCCGCCCATGACGACGACAATGATTTCCGTCCCTTTTTGATCAAGACCCTACAGGATTTACAGCTCGGGGAGATGAAAAAGGCCGAAGTAAAAAAATACAACAGCCAGATCGGCAAGCCCTGATCCTTGTTACTGGCGCAGCCGCCGGGTGTGTGCCTCGAATTGACCGTGAGGGATGTCCAAGATGAAGAAGCTGCTGGCAAGATATGACATCTTCTTGACTGTTGTCTTTTTTGTCCTGGCCATCCCTGCGGGATATTTTGAAATTTTTTCGTTATTGGAAGATCAAACCCTCTCGTTCAGACATATTCTCCGCATGACTTATGGCAACCCCAAGTTGGTCAACCCGGGCAGCGATGTTGTCCTGGTCAACACGGACGAGGCCTTTTTCCGCGAATACAAAAGCTTTCCTCTGCGGAGGACGGACATTGCCAAGATTGCCGCCAATCTCCGTCAATTGGGTGCCAAGGTGGTGGCCCTCGACGTGTTGCTGGACTTTCCAAGCTCCTATGGTGAGGATGAACCGACAGCCAAAATTCTCCAGGAAACGGGCAACGTGCTGGTGGTCTCGCAGGTTCATGTGGCAGGCGAGAGCAAAAAGCTCAATTATCCCACGGAGGTGATCCGGAATGTCACGCGAAGTGGATACACCAACATCAGCTCTTTCAGCAGTCTCAGTACAAGCATGAGCCGGTTTCGCATCTTTCCCGAGGTGGCGCAACTCAAGGATGGGTGGCCCTTGGCGGTCCAGGCGGTTGCCCTATACCTGGGGGCGGAGCCACGCCTGGAGGGCCGCATTCTTAAAATTGGGGACGCACTTTCCATTTCTTTGGATCACTTCAACAGCTTTTTTATTGACTTTCCGCGCCTTCTTCCGGGCATCAAATATTTAAGTCAAATTCCGAACAAGGGGCACTCGGCGTTGGAGTTTTTGGATCTCACCAACCAGGATACCGAGGAGTTGGCCTATTTCGTCAAAGACAAGATTGTCGTGGTCGGAGATATTTCGGAGGTGTCCCACGACTGGTTCGATACCCCGGTCGGGACCGTTTATGGGGTTGAAATTGTTGCCAACACCATCGATACCCTGCTGAAGGGTGCATCTTTGCAACCGGCCTCGTTTCCCGTGGAGGTGCTCTCCACTTTGACTTTCATGTTGGGCCTGTTGCTGGCAGGGCAGTTCCAACACCCGGCCATACGGTGGATGGCCTCTCTGGTTCTCTTTTCCGGGTTTATTGCCCTGGCGGCGGTACAGTATGTTTATTACGATCTGGTTCTCGCCATGTCCTACATTCTTGTGGCCGGATTGCTGGGTTTTCTGGTCATCAACCTGCGGGCATTTTTGCTGGAACGTGGCCAGAAGACCATGATCAAGAGCGCCTTTGGTCAATATCTTTCGCCGAAGGTTGTCGATATTCTGGTCAAGGATCCCAGCAAACTTTCCCTGGGTGGCGAGCAACGGGAGATGACGGCTTTCTTTTCTGATGTCGCCGGCTTTTCCACCATCTCCGAAAAATTGACCCCCCAGGAGCTGGTGCAACTCCTCAACGAATATCTCACGGCCATGTGCGACATCATCGCGCATTACGATGGTACCGTGGACAAGTTTGAGGGTGATGCCATCATCGCCTTTTGGGGCGCTCCTTTGGACCAGCCGGATCATGCCCGGCTTGCCTGTCTGGCCAGCATTGATATGCAAAAGCACATGGTGGAGATGCGGGCACGTTTGGCCGGAGAGGGGCGTCCCCCCATGAAGGTGCGCATTGGCCTGAACAGTGGACCCATGGTGGTGGGCAACATGGGATCGGCGCAGCGCATGGACTATACCATCATGGGCGATGCCGTCAATCTGGCGGCCCGATTGGAAGGGGCGAACAAATTTTACTCGACTTATACCATGCTTTCCCAATTCACCCACAAGCAGGCCGAAGCGTTTGTCGATGCCCGACACCTGGATGTGGTGCGGGTGGTGGGCAAAAAGGAACCGATCGGGATTTACCAGCTTCTTGACCGCAAAGGGGAGGTCACCGGACAACTGGCGGATTGTGTCGCCGAGTACAACAAGGGCCTGGAAAGATATCAGTCTGGCAACTTTGCCGGTGCCTTGGAGGAGTTTGCCAAGGCCCTGGCCATCATGCCCGACGATGGTCCATCCCTGACCTACCGGGAACGTTGTCAGGAATACTTGAAGAACCCCCCACCCACTGATTGGGATGGGGTGTTTCAATTCACATCGAAAGGGTGAACAGCCATCGGTGGAGGCATCGTGACAAGCCGGTAACAGATCGGCAAAATTTTTCATTGCCTTTGGGCGGGGATCCCATTAGTGTGCCCCCGAGAGAGCGTCGCCCCGCTTGCGATCCGATGTGCCCGGGCGTGCTTTTCTCCCCTGAACCAAGCGAGGCCAAGCCAGGCGCATGCGGGCAGCGTCGTTTCAGGTCAGGATCTCCCTCCTGTTGTGGAACCTCATGGATGAGCAGAGATGCGTGTTTCGTACCGCCGGCAGCTCGACCTTGGCCGGCGGCGTGCTTGTCGCTTTATCATTGGGCGGTTTGGCTGGTCCATTGACCCGGGTGAGTCGTCACTCCGGGGCGAGAAGGGGTTTCATGATCCATATGGGTTGATGTAAAAAAGCGGTAACCGGCGGAGGCTCCTCGTTGCACGATGGAGATATGGCATGCGCTGGATTGAGTAGGAATCTTAAACATTGCAAGGAGTAAGGAACGATGACACAGAGAGTGGCGCTGGTAACGGGGGCCGTTGGTGGCATTGGTACCGCCATTGTGACCGAGTTGGCCAAGGCAGGTTTCAAGGTTGCGGGCAACTACATCCCCTTTGAAAAGGACAAGTTGCCCCAGTGGAAGGAAGCCCGCCAGAAAGATGGCGTCTCCGTTGAGTTGTTTGAAGTGGATGTGACCGATTTCGAAGCTTGTGGCAAGTTTATTGCCGACGTGCAGGCCAAGCTTGGCCCCGTTGATGTCCTGGTGAACAATGCCGGTATCACCCGGGATGCCACCATGAAGAAGATGAAGAAAGAAAACTGGGACATGGTGATCAACACCAACCTGAACAGCGTCTTCAACATGACGCGCCAGGTGGTGGAAGGGATGTTGGAGCGGAAATATGGCCGCATCATCAACATTTCTTCCATGAACGGTCAGAAGGGCCAATTTGGTCAGGCCAACTATTCTGCCGCCAAGTCGGGTATCCACGGCTTTACCATGTCCTTGGCCCAGGAAGTGGCGCGCAACAACGTGACGGTCAACTCCGTCGCTCCCGGCTATACCGGAACCCCCATGGTCATGGCCATCGACGAGAAGATTCTGAAATCGATCATCGCCCAGATTCCAGCCGGTCGCATGGCCACCCCGGAAGAGATTGCCTGGACGGTGCGCTTCCTGGCTGACGAGCGTTCCGGCTTTGTCAACGGCGCCATGATTCCCGTCAACGGCGCCCAGTACACCTGCTTCTGATATCTCCCTGACCTTCTGGCGAGGAGAACCGGGTCGTAGGATCTCCTCGCCAGCCAGGTAGATGTGACTGCCATGAACAGGGGCGCAGAGCCTTGACTGTCCCAGAGTGGTCGTGGAGAGACTTTTTTCTCCCCCGAAGGCGATGAACGAAAAATCACACTCCCGTCTGATCAAAAAGTATCCCAACCGCCGTCTTTATGACCAGGAGACCTCCAGTTTCCTGACCCTGGATGGCGTGCGAAAGCTGGTTGTGCAGGGTGTGCCGTTTCAGGTGATCGACGCCAAGGATGGGCGCGACATCACACGGGCCATCTTGTTGCAGGTGCTTGCGGAGGAGGAAGAGAAAGGGGTGCCGATTTTTGGTACCGAACTTCTCCTCATGATCATCCGGCTCTACGGAAACAATCTGCAAGTTGATTTCAGCCGGTTCATCGAACGCAGTTTTTCTTTTTTCCTGGAGCAGCAGGGTGCGTTGAGTGCAAAACTGACCCAGCCGCTGCTTAATCCTGTCAACCCTGGCGCCTCCATCATCTCCACCTTGACCGAGATGGCCGAAAAAAACCTGACCCTGTGGCAGGAGTGGCAGCGGGGAATCCACTCTCCCCTGGATATGTGGTCCCCGGGAGAGGGCGTGCAAACCAGGGAACCGGGCGTCTCGTCGCCGGTTGAACTGGTGGGCACGGGAGGGGAGGATGGCAAGGATGATGCGGTGCAAAAAAAAGCAAAGTCAGGGAAGGTTGCCTGAGTTGTGGGTTGTCTATTTTGTTGTAACATGCTGAAAAAGCATGGTGTTGTATGCGCAAGTGGTTTTCACGGAATTTTTTTCGCAGTGCAAAAAAACAGGTTGACAGCTGGTGATGGGCTATGTATTATGCATCGCAACATGTTGCGGCGCATAATCGCCATCACCTGAGCTGGGAGGATTGAAAATGGACAAGAAGGTTGTGGAGCAGGTCAATGAAATGACGAAGACCGTACTGGACTCGATGATCCGTTTGCAGGAGATCAATGATCGGACTGTCCAGCAGCTGGCGCAACGTCAGCTGGATGCGGTTGGTGATTTCATGAGCAGCGGCATTCGCCAGTTGAAGGCCCTGGGTGAGACCCGCGATTTGAGCCAGGTGGTCAGCAAGCAGGCCGACATGGCCAAGGAGCTGAATGACCGTATGCTGGAGCATGCCCGGCAGACCATGGATCTTCTCATGACCAGCCGGAATGAGCTCAACGCCATGATGGAGTCCAACCTCCAGGCCATTTTGAACAAGACGAAAGAAGCCGTGGAAAAAAAATAACAGAGTGATGGTGCAGGCCGGCGGAACCGCTCAGGGGGGGATGCCGTCGGCTCACCTGAAATCAAGATCCCATGGAGGATGATGATGGCGGAACGAGGCGTTTTTCCCACGGACTGGATGGAGACATGGACGGAGATGCAGAAGAAGTCCATGACCGCTTGGATGGATGCGTTGAACCAGACGTGGACAGGTGGTGGCTTGCCCACCGGAGATATGGGCCTCCGGATGTGGAAAGAGGGCCTGGAGCGGTGGCAGAAGATTCTTCCTCCCTTCATGAGCGGTGGCATGCCAGGAAATGACATCATGCGTGGCCTGATGTCCTCCAACGAAAACTATATCCGGTTCGCCGAGATGTTTTTCAAGGGGTTTTCGCAACTGCGTGAGATGCAGAGTGCGGGTGGCAACTGGAAAGAGGCCCTGGACAAGACCATCGACCAATTGAAAGGCCTGTTCACTGCCCCCCTGGGCGGCAAGGCCCTTGGCGAGGGGATGATGGGCTACCTGGGTCAATCCATGGAAGCCTGGAACCGCTTGGCATCGACGGCCTTGCAGTTGCCTGAAAATCCTTTTCAGAACCTTATGGGACCGAACCTTTTCGCTGGCACGAAGATGGCCAGGGAGCAATTGGAGAAGGTGATAGGCCTGCCGGCGATAGGCCCGAACCCGGATGTGCAGCAGAAGTACAAAGAGTGGGCTTTGATGGGCCTCCAGTTCCAGGATGCCATGGAGCAGTACATGGCTCATCTTGGCAAGGTTGGTCCGGCAGCTTTGGACAAACTGAAGGCGCGGCTCCTGAGCATGGCCGAGAAGAACGAGAAGATCGAGACCCTGAAAGATCTTTTCAGCGTGTGGGTTGATGCTGCCGACAGCGCCTATGCCGACATGACCAACACCAAGGAGTACCGTGACGCCAACGCCAATATGGTGCACGCCTTGATGCGTCTGAAAATCCAGGGGCAATCCATCATGGATGACCGGATGGAGTCCATGAATCTGCCCAGCCGCCGTGAGTTGAATACCACCCACAAGCGTGTGATCGAATTGAAGCGGCGCTTCCGCCAAATGGAAGATCGTCTGGGAACCGTAGCCAAGGTGGATGTGGCCGCCGATCTGAATCGCCTGCGGGGCGAAATCGAGTCCCTGAAGCAGGAAGTGGCAGAGTTGAAAGGCAACAAAGCAGCCGCCGCAGCCGCAGCCGCCAAGAAACCCCAGGGAAAAGGAGAGTAAGGCATGAACTTCCCGATCCAGATCACGCCCGAAAACGCCGTCAAGGAGATGACGGAGTTCAACAAAAAGCTCTCCCAAGGCTTCAAGACCCTTGGGGAGGTGAAGAGCACCAAACCCGGTGTGACCGAGAAAGAAGCTGTCTATCAGGAGGACAAGCTTGTCCTCTACCGCTTTAAATCCAAGGTGGAGAAGCCTCACCCCGTCCCAGTGATGATCGTTTACGCTCTGGTCAACCGCCCCTACATGGCTGACCTGCAAGATGATCGATCCACCATCAAGGGTCTGCTGGAGGCCGGGTTGGATGTCTACCTGATCGACTGGGGCTACCCCGATCCGGGTGACCGCTTCCTCAAGATGGAAGATTACATCAACGGTTACATCAAAAATTGTGCCGAGGAGATTTGTCGCCGGCACAACATGACCAGCATCAATGTGCTTGGCATCTGCCAAGGCGGAACCCTGACCACCTGTTTCTGTGCCTTGCACCCGCATCTGGTCAAGAACCTGGTGCTCATGGTCACCCCCATTGATTTCCACGCCCCGCAGGATCGTCTGCATACCTGGGTGGAGAGCCTGGATGTGGATTTGATGATTGACGCCCTGGGCAACCTTCCTGGTTCCATCCTGAACACCACCTTCCAGAGCATGCAACCCATGCAGTTGGGCGTGAAGAAGTATCTGGACATGGTCGAGCTCATGGATGATGCGACCAAGCTGGAGAATTTCTTGCGGATGGAACATTGGATCAACGACAGTCCAGATCAACCAGGCGAGACGGTGCGGCAGTTTGTGCGCGACATGTATCAGCGCAACGCCCTCATCAAAGGCGAGGTGCAGATCGGTGATCGCAAGGTGGATCTGGCCAACCTGACCATGCCCATTCTTAACGTCTATGCTGCCCTCGACCATTTGGTTCCGCCGGTCGGATCGACGATCCTCGGCAAGTTGGCCAAGAGCCGGGATTATTCCGAAATGTCCTTCAAAGGAGGTCATATCGGCATCTATGTCAGTGCCCGCGCCCAGAAGGAAGTTCCCTCCGGTATCGCAAAGTGGGTCAAAGAGAAGGGATGAGATGGGCCCGGGAGGCCTGCATCTTTTCCATCAAGGGATTGGCGGCACCCACACCATGAGATAGCCCGCCAATAAAGGGGGGGACGAACCGTTTCGGTTCATCCCCCCTATCCTTTTGGGTCTCCGCTTCCTGTCACCACTCTGACCTTGTCGCGGCAGGTTGTCATTTTGCGGCTTTTTCTTCGGACATCTCAGCACAACACTCTTGACAAGTGTCGCAACCCTGGGTCCAATCACCCGGCTGACCCACCCCTGTCGATGGGGTATCATGGGCGGAGGGAGAAACCTTTTTGGACGGGCCGTATGGTTCGTCTCGATGATCCGGCGGGGTGAAAAAGTGTTGCGCAAATATCTTTCCATCATGCTCCTGATCGTGCTTGGCGCCACGGCGGGGTTGTATATTTTGCGGGAACGTTTGCAACAGGAGGCGGACTCCATGAACAATGCGCACGCATCGGCAAGCCCATTGCCCGGGGAGATGGCCACGCGCATTCGGCCTGCCGCCGTGGCTGGTGCCTGGTATCCGGGGAGAGCTGAAGAGTTGGCCGCCTATCTGGACCAGGCCATGGACCATGCCAACCCGCCCCATCCAGACGGGAAGGGGGCCATTCGGGCCCTGATCGCTCCCCATGCCGGGTACCGTTACAGCGGGGCAACTGCGGCGGCGGCGTTCAAGCTGGTGCGTGGTCGCCCTTTGCGGCGGGTCATCGTTTTGGGGCCTTCGCACCGGATGGCTTTTCAGGGTGTTTCCATTCCGGACGTGACACACTTTGCAACCCCACTGGGAAATATTCCACTGGATCTCCAGGCCATCGCCATGCTGCGCAGCAATCCACAATTCCGCACGTTGGCAACGGCGCACCAGGCCGAGCACAGCATTGAGATTGTGCTTCCTTTCCTGCAAAGGGCGCTGTCTGGTGCCTGGCAGATGGTTCCCATTCTCGTCGGCAACCTGGATGCCCATGGCGTTGCCCAGATCGCTGAGTTGTTGCGCCCTCTTGCCGATGACAGCACGTTGGTCGTGGTCTCCACGGATTTTACCCACTTCGGCTCCAATTACGACTTTCACCCCTTTCCCAACGATGCCCAATTGCCGGATCGTATTCGGGAGTTGGACCAGGGCGCCATTGACCATATCCTCCGCCTCGATGGTCCGGGCCTGCTCAACTACAAGCAAAGGACGCAAATCACAGCCTGTGGTTTACTGCCTATGGCCATTCTGCTCCACATGCTGGGCGAAGGCACCACGCCCACTCTGCTGCAATACGATACCAGCGGCAACATGACGCATGATTTCACCAATTCGGTCAGTTATACTGCCATGGCCTTTACCCGTCCCCTCCCCTTGGCCGAGCTGGAAGCTTCAGTGCTTCTGCCCCCGGAAGAGATGTCCAGGCTTCTGCAAATTGCCCGTGCCACTCTGCATCGAGCCGTTGTCCAGCGTGACGGCACCCTGGAGGCTCAGGACATTTTACGCAACATGACCCTTTCCAATCGGATCCAACGTATTTCAGGCGCCTTCGTGACCCTGAAGAAGGAGGGTGAATTGCGTGGTTGCATCGGCCATGTTCTGCCGGTGAAACCTCTCTATCAGGCGGTTATGGAAAATACCGTGGGGGCTGCCTTGATGGACTCCCGCTTCAGGCCGGTCGTCCCGGAAGAGTTGGACCAGCTTTCCCTGGAGGTCAGCGTTCTGGGCCCTTTGCGCCCCATCACCGCACCGGATGAGATTGAGTTGGGCCATCATGGCATCGTTTTGAGCAAAAACGGTCGTCAGGCAGTTTTTCTGCCGGTGGTTCCCATCGAACAAAAATGGGATCGGGATACCACACTCGCCAACCTGTCCCGCAAGGCCGGTCTGCCCGAAGATGCGTGGAAAGAAAACGCCAAACTTGAGGTCTTTACCACTCAAACCATGCAGGAGTCCATTGTTTCGCCATCCTCTGCCCCGCCTCCGGGAACGCCAGTGACCCCGCCCCAATCCTCTTCTTCCGGGCCGCCTTCCTCTGCATCGTTGGCATCCCCGGAAAAATCTGGAGCACCCTTGCAAGTCACCCCTGTCATGGCGCCCGCCACATCGGTTGTTACACCGTCTCAGGCCGTCCCTGCGGAGTTGGCCACGACATCCTCCCCGGCGGCGCTCCCAGTTCCGACGACATCCTCCCCGGCGGCGCTCCCAGTACCGACGACATCCTCCCCGGCGGCGCTCCCAGTACCAACGACGGGGATGCCGGCGGTGCTGCCGGTACCAACGACGGGGATGCCGGCAACGCTTTCGGTACCGACGACGGGAATGCCGGCGGTGCCACCGGTACCAACGACGGGGATGCCGGCAACGCTTTCGGTACCAACGACAGAGGAGCCGGCGGTGCTTCCCATACCAACGACGAGGGAAGCGCCGGCAGTCTCGTCGCAGACGCCGCCTCCGGCCTCGCCAACGTCGCGTCCATCCTTCACCGCATCCGACAAGAAAGCGCCGCCCAACACGTTGACAAAGCCAACTTCCGACACCGCATCACCGGTGAAGAGTCGTTGAAATGGAACCCTGTCCATGGTGTGGCGCCGGTCAGGAAAATCTGAGAACAAAGTACTGTTACGGGAATCCTGCCAACGACGACCCTGCGGCCAGCATGTGGCACGCCACAGTGGTGTGTCGGGGGTGTCGTGCCCAGGGCCCGGCCTGTCAAGACGAACTCCGTGCCCATGCGGCGGAGAAGGCCACCGCATTGTGGAATGAACGCCAAGGACGGCGTCCGGAAAAGTCGGCTTGATGTCAGCCGGAAGGGGCCTCTTCTGTCATTTCGGCGGACTGTTCCCGGGTCATGTACCCCACCTTGACCCATTTGGATGTCTCCTTGGGAGAGGGAGAGCGCAGCAAGTGGCGGTGCAATTTTTGTTGCAATGGCTCAACCTCGGCAGCGACCAGGGGGACGATCAGAGAGAAGGAGACCCAGCGATCATGCGGGGGCAAGGCGCTGGCCTCGCTTTCCAGGGCGATCCGCACCTGGGGGATCGGCACACCAACCTTGCGCAGGAGAGCCGTCGCCTGATTTTGCAGGGACTCCACTTCCTGATCCCCAACGCCTCGTTCAGCCAAAAATTGACTGCAACGGAGGAGGCTTTCCATGCCGGAGACAGCGTGGAGAAGTTTAAATTTTTCCAGGATGGTCAAACGCTGAGCAGCATACTGGAGTCGACCGGCGAAAACGCAGGACTCCACCACCTGACAGAGCAACTCTGGATTGCGTGGCAAATCCTCGCAATTCTTGATGGCCACCTCGGCAGCCTCCGAAAGACATCCAAAATCCTGAAGGGATGCAACGTGGTTGACCCGTACCGCCGGATCCCAGGGATCGTTCAATCTTGCCAGGCGAAAGTGATTGCGCATGGCCCCTTCGTCCCGGCGAATGGTGGCGATCGTGCCAAGAATGTTGTGGGCTTTGGCTGGATGTTCAGCCATGGCAGCCTCTGCCCGGCGTTTGTGCCTCTGCAAGCCCAAGTCATCATGCATGGCACCATGACGGATGGCGACAAGCTGATCAGCGACCTTGTTGAGTTCAGACTCTTGAGAATTCGGCATAAAAGATTCAAAATCCACTGGAGTGCGCACCTGAGGAGAATCCGGGAAACCACTCCCCTCTTCTAAGGGTAAAACATTTATGCTCTGACGTAAAATGGAAAAAATCTTATCACTGTTCGGCACCCTTTCAAGAAAAGATTGGACATGAAAGCCTGTGTCAGGGAGTCGCCTCGAACCCCTCCAGGACGTTGTCCTGGAGGAGAAGATCACATCTTCGGCAAAATCAAACAGGTTTCTGGATTTTCTGGATATTCCAGCAAATCTCCTGGAAATATTTGCAACATTGTGCCATAAGGACATCCTTGGGGAGAGGTATCGTTATGGCATCGACGTGGGGATGACGCCTGACATGTTGGCATCTGATTTGTTCTTTGCCGAAGAGAGCTGCAAAGGAACGGGAGGCCTTGACTTGGCCTGCGTCAGCCACGTCGAGCAACCCTGGAAAGTTCTGGTCGTTGACGATGACGAGGAGATCCATTCCCTGACCCGGCTGGTGCTGCGGGATTTTTCTTTTGCCAACAAGAAAATCGAGCTGATCAGCGGCTACTCGGCGGAGGATGCCAAGGCGCTGATGCAACAGCATCCGGATGTGGCGGTCATCCTCCTGGACGTGGTAATGGAAAGCGATGAAGCCGGGTTGCATGCCGTGCGTCACATCCGGAACGTTTTGCAGAACCACCTCGTTCGTATCATCCTGCGCACCGGCCAACCGGGGCAAGCTCCGGAACAGCAGGTGATCCAGGAGTACGACATCAATGATTATAAAGACAAAGTTCGACTGACCACACAACGGTTGATCACTTCGATCACCACCGCGCTGCGTTCCTACCGTGACCTGCGCACCATCGACAACACGCGCCGGGGTCTTGCCGCCATCGTACATGGCACCGGCGACCTGTTCGAGGCGCGATCCCTGGGCCGGCTGGCCAACAGCATCCTCCGACAGGTTCAGACGTTGGTCCATGGGGGCGAGGACAAACCTCAGGGGGGTGCTTCCGCTCTGTTTGCCATTCGGGAATACACCGACTATGAGGTCTATGCCGCCGTGGGATCCTTTGAGGGGCATATTGGCAAAATCCTTGACAGGGTTCTGCCCGAAAAGACCATGGCTGACCTGCAAAAAAACACGAGCCTGAAAGAGGAGTTTTTCGGTCATTCCGACTTCCTGGCCAAGTACGTCAGCCGGGGAAATCTGGAAAATGTGTTTTACCTCGACGCTGGCCGTCCTTTGGAGGATCTTGACCGGGATCTTCTGAAGACCTTTTCGGCCAATATCGCTTTTGCATTTGAAAATCTTGGGTTGAATCGGGAGATTGTCAACACCCAAAAGGATGTCACCTTCACCCTTGGCGAGGTGATCGAAGTACGCTCCAACGAGGCCGGCCATCACGTTCGCCGGGTTGCGGAGAGTTCAAGACTCCTCGGCATGCTGGCAGGTCTCGACGCCGAGGATGTCGAGCTTCTTTGGCTCTCCTCTCCCATGCATGACCTTGGCAAGATCGGCATACCCGACAGTATTTTGAAAAAACCGGGAAAGCTGGATCCGGACGAGTGGAAGATCATGCAGACCCACACCACGATTGGCCGACAGATATTGAATAATTCACAACGTCCTATTTTGCAGACCGGCGCCATCATCGCCTACCAGCACCACGAAAAATGGGACGGCACGGGTTATCCGGAGCAGTTGCGGGGAGAGAACATTCATGTTTTTGCCCGGATCACGGGTTTGATTGATGTTTTTGATGCCCTGTACCATGAAAGATGCTACAAGAAGGCTTGGCCACTGGAAAAAATCGTCGAACTTTTGCAGCAGGAACGCGGCAGCCACTTTGCCCCCCAGCTTGTCGATCTCTTTCTCGGTCATCTTGACGAATTTCTGGAAATACAGGATGCCCTGAAGGGGTAAGGAGACCCCTTGGACTCTTCATGGGTCTGCATCAACATCTCCTGCATCGTCGGCAGCAGGGCAGGCGTATCCTGCGGTCGTGGCAACGCCGCCTGGCAGACGAGAAACAGTACCGTGTGTGGGATGACCGTCCGACGGCATTCGAATCAAAGGAGCTGGCATGATCAATCCTGAAAAAGTGGTGGTCATCGGTGGTGGGCCGGGGGGATATGCAGCGGCATTTCGCGCTGCCGATCTCGGTTTTGCCACAACCCTGATCGATATGGATGCCAATCCGGGCGGGGTCTGTCTCTACCGGGGGTGCATCCCCAGCAAGGCGCTGCTGCACGTCACCCAGATCCTTTGGGAAGCGCGTCACGCCGAAATGATGGGGGTGCGATTCGGCCAACCGGAGATCGACCTGGATCGTCTTCGCTCCTGGAAGCAGAGCGTCGTGATGCGGTTGACGGGGGCGTTGGGCGATTTGTGTCGGCGGCGCGGGGTAGCCTTCATTCAGGGGTGCGCTCGCTTTGACGCTCCAGGGAGCCTGGTTGTGCAACGTCAGGCGGGTGACTTGTTTCCGGTTCCGTTCGACCACTGCATTTTGGCGACGGGGTCGCGACCGGCCTGGATCCCAGGTTTGCAGATCGACTCACCCCGGGTGATGGACTCGACGGCAGCTCTGGCCCTGGAGGAGATTCCACCCACCTTGCTGATCATTGGTGGCGGCGTCATCGGCCTGGAGCTGGGCAGTGTCTATGCAGCCCTGGGCAGCCGGGTCAGTATTGTGGAGATGACATCCGGCCTGCTGCCGGGGGCGGACCGGGATCTGGTTCGGGTTGTTTTGAAGCGTCTCCAGCCCCAGTGCCACGAGGTCATGCTGCAAACCCGGGTCACGGCCCTTGTCGACAGGGACGGGCTGGTGCATGCCACCTTGGAAGATGCCCGGGGAGAGCGTCGTGAGGCCAGTTACCATCGCGTCCTGATGGCCATTGGTCGCCGCCCCAACTCCGAGGATCTGGGGTTGGAGAAAACTTCTGTCAAGATGGAACGGGGATTTGTTCAGGTCAACGACCAAATGCGGACCGCCGACCCGAAAATATGGGCCATCGGCGACCTGGTGGGAGGCCCCATGTTGGCCCACAAGGCAGCTCATGAAGCCCGTGTGGCTGTAGAAGTGATCGCTGGCAAAAAAGCCCGTTTCGCGCCACACGCCATTCCGGCTGTCTGCTATACCGACCCCGAGCTGGCCTGGGCCGGCTTGACCGAAACAATTGCCGTGGAGCGCAAGATACCCTTCAAGGCAGTCCGTTTTCCCTGGGGTGCTTCGGGCCGGGCGCAAACCCTGGAACAGCCCGATGGTTTGACCAAGCTGATCGTCAACCCTGAAGATGAACGTATTCTGGGTGTCGGTTTGGTGGGACGCGGTGCGGGAGAGTTGATCGCCGAAGGGGTATTGGCCATTGAAATGGGCGCCGTCGTCGAGGATTTGGCCACAACCATCCATCCCCATCCCACCCTTTCGGAAACCGTGATGGAGGCCGCCGAAGTCTTTTTTGGCCACAGCCCGCATTACCACGCACCCCGGCGGAATCAACCACCATCATGAGGTGCTGCACGCCCCCTCCCCAGAAGCCGGGGAAGAAGTTCGTGACCAGCCCTGTTTGTCGAATGGCACACACAGGAGAAGCCAATGCGTTATGTCAAGAACATGAATTTCGGCACAAAGATCATCATTTCAGCCCTCTTGATCATCACCCTCGGGTTTATCCTGGTGATCGCTGTCGTCAAGAACCGCATCGAACAGGATGCCAAGGAAGCCTTGATCCAACAGGCGCGCAGCATCACCGTTCAGGCGGAAAGCGCTCGGAACTACATAGCCAAACTGGGCTCCGACAAAGCTTACGATCCCGTACTTTTGAAAGAGGCGCAGGACGAAGTCAAGAAGAGCGGTGCCCGGGACCAGAAGGAGATCATTCAGGCGGCCCGCAAGACGCGATTCTACCAAACCATTCCCATCGTAGCCGGTTGGACCATCGGCCAGGAGAAGGCCAAATCCGCTCACCATCAATTCCGGGTCACCCGTATCGGGGCACGCAACCCGGACAACGAGGCCAAACCGATCGAACGCACGATGATCGAAAAAATGGCCAAGGAAGATTTGCAGGAATTGTGGATGGAGGATTCTGAAATCAATGCGATCCGCTATATGCGGCCAGTCGTCCTGAAAAAGGAGTGTCTCGTGTGCCATGGCGTCGACTCCGACTATCCGGAAGGCAAGGGATACGATCCTTTGGGCATCAAGATGGAGGGTTGGCACAATGGGGAGCAGCGTGGCGCATTCGAGATCATCGCCGAGCTTGCGCCCATGCAGAGTTCAGTCCGGGATGCCCTGACGCAGATCATTGGGCTGGCTCTGGCTTCCATGCTCCTGATCGGCGCCATCATTTTCATGTTGATCAAGCGGTTGGCCATGGAACCGGTGCGGATGATCGAAAATCTGCTGGGCCGGGTCTCCCAGGGAGATCTCACCGTGCAAGTTCCCGCCTCCTCCAGCACGGACGATATCGGGCGAACCGTGACCGCGACCGGAATCATGGTGGCCCGCCTCAGAGAGACCGTCGGTCAGGTGCAAAACACCACCCGCGAGGTGCTCTCCAGCAGCCATAGTGTGAACACCACCTCCCAGGAAGTTTCCGAAGGAGCCACCCGTCAAGCGGCCTCCATCGAGGAGACCTCTGCGGCCATGGAGGAGATGGCTTCCAATATTCAACAAAACACTGAAAATGCACAACAAACAGAGAAAATATCCCAAAAGGCGGCCAAGGACGCCGAAGAGGGTGGGCTGGCGGTGCAAGAATCGGTCAGGGCGATGAAGCAAATTGCCGAGAAGATTTCCATCATCGAGGAGATCGCGCGCCAGACCAACTTATTGGCCTTGAATGCCGCCATCGAGGCAGCCCGGGCGGGGGAGCACGGCAAGGGGTTTGCCGTGGTGGCAGCAGAGGTGCGCAAACTCGCCGAGCGCAGCCAAGCTGCTGCCGGAGAGATCGGCCATCTCTCCGCATCAAGTGTCAGCGTAGCGGAAAAGGCAGGCGCTCTTCTGGAAAAACTGGTTCCCGACATCAAACGGACAGCCGAGCTGGTGCAAGAGATTACCTCTGCATCCACAGAACAATCCCAGGGGGCCGAACAGATCAATAGTGCCATCCAGCAGTTGGATCAGGTCATTCAACAAAACGCCAGCGCCTCGGAAGAGATTGCGTCAACGGCCCATGGCCTTTCCAGCCTCTCCGAGACCTTGCAGGAGGCGATCAGCTTTTTCCATCTGGGGCAGCAGGGTACATCCAAGGCATCCACGACGCCCCACCGGACGGCCTCGACACCTTCGACAGTCGGAAAAACACCCAAAGCCCGTGCCCTCCTTCCCCCGCCACGGAAAAAAGCAACCGTGCAGGAAAAAGCCAAAGCCAGGGTTCAAACATCGGGATCCTCCGTCAATCTGGATATGAGCAAGGAAAAAAATTCCGATGATGAATTTGAAAATTTTTGATCGCCGGGAACCGGCAAGATTGCCCCGGCCATACCACGACAGGCTTCGTGTGAAATCAAGGGATGGGGGATGGGGCAAACGCCATCAAAGCTGAGGAAAATTCTACTTTCCCGGAGGTTTTGGGTCTGGCCGGTGTTGGCATGGTCTCTGGTCGCCGGGCTCTCCCTGCTGTGGAGTGCCATAGGCCTGAACCGGCAGGCCATGGCTTTGGCGCGGGAGAGGGGGTGGTTTGCCTTTCAGGTATTGGAGACGGCGCGCGTCTGGAACGCCCGTCACGGGGGCGTCTACGTTCCAGTAACGGAAGCGACCCCTCCCAACCCCTATTTGAAGGTGCCTGAGCGGGACGTTCAGACTCTATCCGGAAAGTCATTGACCATGATCAATCCGGCCTACATGACCCGGCAGATCGCGGAAATTGCCAAGGAGAGGCAGTCCATGGTTCTGCACATCACCAGTTTGCAACCTTTGCGGCCCGCCAACAGCGCCTCCCCATGGGAGGCCATGGCCTTGCGAACCTTTGCACAGGGGGCCGAGGAGTACCTGGAACTCGTCCGGGACGAGGGAAAAGACGTGTATCGCTTCATGGCCCCTCTGTACACACGTCGCGAGTGTCTAAAATGTCATGCACAACAGGGGTACGAGGAGGGTGAATTGCGTGGTGGGATCAGCGTCACCTTTCCGGCCCAGACTATTCTGGAAGGCGTTCAGGAACAAACCAAAAATCTTATCTTGCTGCATCTTGGCGTGTGGATTCTCTTGACCGGATCCACGCTGTGGTTCCTGAACAGGGTCAGAAACCACCTGTTGCACCTGCGCCGCATCCAGGTCGAGTATGAGGCCATGCTGTTATCCGGCAACGAGGATGCGCTCACACCCCAAATCCCGCCGGAACCTCTTGCGAGTAGACGTTCCTTCCCGGACCCTTTGCACACGGGCACAAGAGTTCCCCCTGTTCGGGACTCTTTGGCACTGTCGTCGGATCCCCGCTCTGCGTTGGGCAAGGCCAAGATTCTGCTGGTCGAGGATGACCCCCTGAATCGGCGCATGCTTGAGGCGTTGCTCCAGGGTGTCGGCGTTTTTCCGGATACGGTCCAAAATGGCCAGGAGGCTTTGGACCATCTGGCTGTCGCCGACTACGACTTGGTTCTCATGGATTGTCAAATGCCGATCATGGACGGTTTCACAGCGTCTCAGGAGTTGCGCAAACGTGAGGGGACAGAAAAAAAGCATACGCCCGTTGTTGCCGTTACGGCTTTTTCGCTGACTGGCGACCAGGAGAAGTGCCAGAGGGCCGGCATGGATGACTATCTGGCCAAGCCGGTATGCCGTCAGGATTTATTGGAGTTGCTGGATCGTTGGTTACCCGACTGGCGTGCGGCAGCACCAGAAGCCGTCTCTTCTGGTCTCATCGATGGCACGCAACAAGGCAGTGAACCAACCATCGATCAACGCACTTTTCGCACGTTGTGTGGCGAACTGGGCACTGAAGTTGTCCACGAAGTGGTCCAACTTTTTCTGGAAACCTTGCCAGAGAGGGTTCAGGCTATTGAAGTGGGTATGCAAACCGGTGATACCCAGGCCGTGCATTGGGCAACACACCCCTTGAAAAGTCCCAGCCACCAACTAGGCGCTTTGCGTTTCAGCCGCTTGGCCACGGAATTGGATACCCTGACCCGCAGCAACTCCCTGGATGGCGCCCAACTCCTGGCGGACCAACTGCTCCAGGAAGCCAGGCAGGTTGATGCGGCCCTGAAGGAGATGTCCAGCCACTGCCCTTGAGTGACGGGTCAAATTTTTTCGGTCGAGTAGACCGGGCTGCACCAACCATTCACCGCCCTTGCAAGAAAAGCCTGGACATGAAAGTCTCGGTCAGGGCTTCGCCCCGAACCCCACCAAGACTCCGTTTCATGCAAGAAAGACTCGGACATGAAAGCCTTGGTCAGGGCTTCGCCCCGAACCCCACCAAGACTCCGTTTCATGCAAGAAAAACTCGGACATGAAAGCCTTGGTCAGGGCTTCGCCCCGAACCCCACCAGGACTCTGTCCTGGAC
>JADGBZ010000022.1:0-7773 GCA_015231175.1 Magnetococcales bacterium
GTGTCAGAGAAAATTTACGCCACATCAGGCAATTAGGTCAATGTCGGGCACCACCTGAAATTGCAGGGCATGCAGGCGGGCGTACATGCCTCCTTGTGCCAGGAGGTTGTCGTGGGTTCCCGACTCCACGATGCGCCCCCCGGCGATGACCACGATCCGATCCATGTGCAGGATGGTGTTCAGACGGTGGGCGATGACCATGGCAGTGCGGTTGGCCATGAGCCGATGCATGGCTTCCTGGAGAAAACGTTCGCTGATGGTGTCCACGGAGCTGGTGGCTTCGTCGAGGATCAGGATGCGGGGGTTGACGACCAGGACGCGGGCAATGCCCAGCAGTTGGCGTTGACCGGCGGAGAGATTGCTGCCGCGTTCGGCGATGGGGGTGTGCAGCCCTTGCGGCAGATCCCGACAACACTCCAGGATGCCGGTTTGCCGGGCAGCCTCGTGGGCGCGCTCCAGGGTGATGGTGGGGTCGTGCAGGGTGATGTTGTCGAGAAAGGTGCCGGCAAAGAGAAAGGTCTCCTGATGCACCACCCCGACCATGCGTCGGAGTTGGTCAAGGGGAATCTGGCGCACGTTGACGCCGTCAATTTCGACCTCTCCCCGGGTTGGATCCCAGGTGCGGTTGAGGAGTCTTGCCAGGCTGCTTTTTCCCGCCCCTGTGGGTCCGACCAGGGCGATTTTTTCTCCCGGACGCAGCTCCAGATCGATGCCATGCAGGATCATTTTCCGGCCATAGTCGAGATAAACGTCCCGATAGCGAATACCCCCTTGTCGGCTGGATGGTTGTACAGGGTTGACCTTGGGATCGACAATGCTTGGCTGCGTGTCCAGGAGATCGAAAATACGCTCCAGCGCTGTCATGGCGGCTTGCAGCGTGGTGAATTTGGTGGAGAGATCCCGAATGGGAAAAAAGATGCGGCGTAAATAGTCGATGAAGGCCATCAAGGTGCCCATGGAGACCTCGTGGGTCGAACCCTGCATGAACCCCCCATACCAGAAGAGAAGTGCAATGGTGATGGTGGCCATGGCGTCGACGAAGGCAAATTGCAAAGCCTCAAGAAAATTGCTGCGCAAGGCGCTGCGGAGGTAGTCGGTGTTGTGGCCGTCGAAAACATTTTGGTTGTGCTGCTGGCGCTGAAAGAGGTGAATGACCTGATGGCCGTCGATCTCCTCGGCAATGGTGCCGGCCATGCGGGATTGGATCAGGCGTCCATCGCGCAGGGCGACGCGGAGACGGCGGGCGACGTGCAATGTACCCAGGATGATGATGGGGAGGGTGCAGAGCGCCACCAGGGAGAGACGGGGAGAGAGCAGGATCATGCTGACGGCGATGCCGGCCAGGAGCAGGGCGTCGCCGAGAAGATTGATCATGCCGGCGCTTACCATCTGACTGACGACCTCGGTATCGTTGGTCAGACGGTTGGTGAGGCGGCCTGTGGCGTGGTTGCTGAAGAATGCGGCGTCCATGCGAAGCAGATGGGCAAACAAATTCTGGCGCAGATCCCGCACCACCCGTTGACCGAGGAGGTTGTTGACCAGCGCCTGGCCATAACTGCCGACCAACTGCAAAACGATCAGCCCGAAAAATTCGGCCAGCAGCCAGTTGAAACCCGCCATGTCGCCCGTAGCCAAGTGGTGATCGACGGCCCGGCGGATCAGGAGAGGCTGGGCCAGTTGGGCGGAGATCACGGGAAAAAACAGCAATATGGCCAGAACGATCCATGTCAGGTAGGGACGGGTGAGACCCAGGAAGCGGCGCAGGATGTGCCGGTTCAAGGCGCCGAAAGCGGTCTCTTCGGTATCGGTGGTCAGGTGGGCGGGCATTGCAGGGCCTCCATGGCCTGATGGCGCACCATGCGGTGATGCAACTCCTGGTAGAGGGGGGAGGTGGCCATGAGTTTGGCGTGGGTACCCTGGGCAACGATGCACCCCTGCTCCAGTACGAAAATGTCATCCGCCTGATGCAGTGCGGCGACGCGGTGACAGACCATGATGGTGGTACGTTGGGGATTCGCCTGCCGGATCTGGTGCAGGATGGCCTCTTCGGTTTGGGCGTCGACGCTGGAGAAGACATCATCCAGCAGAAGGATGGTGGGATCCATGACCAGGGCGCGGGCCAGGGCTGTTCTTTGGCGTTGGCCGCCGGAGAGGGTGATGCCCCGTTCCCCGACCAGAGTGGCCATGCCCGAGGGAAAACCATGGACCTCTCCAGCCAGACAGGTTTTCTCGGCCATATGCCAGGCTTGCGCTTCTGGGGCATGCGGCGCGCCGAAAAGAATGTTGTCGCGCACGGTGGCGGAAAACAGGATGCTCTCCTGGGGAACCATGGCCAGATGGCGCCGCAATCGTTCCTCTTCGATATCCATGATGTCCATGCCATCGATCCAGATGCTTCCCCTGGGGACAGGGTGCAGCCGTGCCAGGCAGTTCAACAGGGTTGACTTGCCGGAACCCACGCGCCCGACAAGGCCTATGAACTGACCAGGCCGACACTCCATGGAGATGGCTTGCAGAACGGGAGGCCCGGATGAGGAAGGTGGGCCGGGGAAATGAAAGTTGAGCCGGTGCATGCGGATATCGCCCCGTAAAGGGGGAAGGGAAGGCGGAATGGTTTCCGATGACGCATCACCTTGTGGTGGCGGAGCGGGGTGGGCGGAGGGGAGCGTGGAAGGCACGGCTGGTTGGGTGTCGAGAATGCGGCCAATGCGTTCCAGGGCCACGATGCCTCGTTGCATGACCGTCAGGATCCATCCCAGGCCAACCGTGGGCCAGACCAATTGGGTCAGATAGCCAAAAAAAGCGACGAGGTCGCCAATCGTCAGGCGGCCAGAGACCACCTCCGGCCCGCTCACCGCGAGGATGATCCAAGCCCCCAGGCCACCGCTGAACATCATGATGGGGGAAAACAGGCTCTGCATGCGCGCATGTCGCATCTGGTCGCCATAGAGGGTCTGCACAGCGGCAGCGAAACGGCGCTGCCAGTTCTCTTCCTGGGCGTGGGCGCGCAGGAGCGCCATGCCCGCAATCGACTCTTGGACAAAACTGGAGGTGTGGCCAAACCGATCGGCGACCACGCGGCTGAGGCGATAGAGCCGACCGGTCAGCATGCGGGTCACCAGGAGGACAATGGGGAAAGGGAGCAGGGCCATCAGGGTCAGAAAGGGATCCAGGCCGAGCATGATCGGCAGCACGGTGACATAGATCATGATGGCGTTGCACACCTGCAAAAATCCCGGCCCGATGAACATGCGCACGGAAGTGATGTCGTTGGTACAGCGGGCGACCAGATCCCCCGTGCGTTCCCTGGCGAAGAAGGTGTCATCGAGCCAGAGCATGTGGCGATGCAGGTCATTGCGCAGGTCATATTCGACCTGGCGGCCAATGCGAAAGATGTAGACGCGGCCAGAGATGCGGAAGACGGCATTGATCAAGGCCAGCAGGATCAGCAGGAGGGCATAACCGCTCATGGTGTTGCCCGCTGCACCGGCCATCAAGGCGTCGGTGGCCCGCTTCATGGTATAAGGGATGGACGCAGCTGTCAGGCTGGTGGCAACCAAAAGCAGAAAACCCACGCCAAACCGACCGAGATGGCGGCGATAGTGAGGAAGCAGGTGGCGCAGGCGGTAGGACAGGGAGAGATGGTTCGCGGGTTGCGGTTGTGGGCGTGTCAAAGCGCCGAGGAAGGAAGTGGCGGCAGGGAAAACGGTTTTCATGGTCGGTTTCTTGTTGTATGATCGCGCAGGAGCATCGAAAGGCGCGGTATTGATCCCCATGGGCATCGGGCAGTTGGCGGTGTGTCACTTTTTGCCGAGACGATCCATGCAGCAGAGGACCAAAATGAACCGTCCCCCGGCAACGAGCAAGGATTTGGCTGTTTTGGGGGGTGTGACCGCCGCCGGGCCGACAACGAGCGCCATCACCCGGCGTGCGTGGCTGGGTGGCATGGGTGGCGTCGCTTTATGGTTGTGGGCGTCCGGGCAGGGATATGGCGAGACGGATGTGGTGGATGCCTGTCCGTGGATGCGCCCCTGGATCGAGCAGGATGGCCTTGACCGCGGGTGGTTGAATCGACTCTTCAGGCATTTGGAGCTCTATCAGCCGGCTGTCTCTCTGATGGAGAGCCAAGCTGAGTCCAAACCTTATTATGCCTACAGGAAGATGTTTATCAACAAGCATATCATCGCTCAGGGGCGCGTCCGGTTTTTGCAGTACCACACGCTGTTGCAGGAGATGACGTCCCGGTTTGGTGTGCCTGGGGAGTTTTTGGTGGCGCTTTGGGGCATCGAGAGCCGCTTTGGCGCCAATATGGGCAGGCACCCCGTCCTGCGCGTTCTGTTCACCCTGGCCAACAGCTATCCGCGGCGGGCTGCATTCTACCAGGATCAGCTCCGGCACTTTCTGCTGTTGTGCCGGGAAGAGGGGTGGGATCCAGGCAGTGTCACGGGTTCCTACGCGGGCGCCATGGGGCAGGTGCAGATGATTCCCGGGACGCTGCGGCGTTATGCGGTGGATTTCGATGGCGATGGCAAACGAGATGTCTTCAATGACCCGGAGGATGTCCTGGCCTCCATCGCCTCCTTTCTGCGGGGGCAGGAGTGGCAAACCGATGGACTGTACGCCTTGCCTCTGCACCGGGGCGCCGATCTGGACAAAATGGTTTCCCAGGACGTGGAAAACATGCGACCATGGCGAGAGTGGGTGACGCAGGGGATCAGAGTTGTCTCTGGGCAGCGGGAACCAGATCAGGAGGAGGCTGCCGCCATGATCATGCTGGAAGAGGAGAGCGGTCCCCGTTACCATATGGTGTTTCATAATTTTCGTGTTGTGACCCGGTGGAACCGCTCCCGCAGGTTTGCCATGGTGGTGCGGGAATTGGCGTTGAGGGTCTCCCGGGCAGGGTGAGCGAAATGGACAGATGGATTGCCAGGGAAAGGTGTCGAGCCATCCGCGTGGCTGCGTGGCTGGCTGCGGTGGCGCTGTTTGAGGGGTGCTCCTCTCCCCGGCAGCCGGTCGAAGTTGTCGCGCCCCAACCTCCTTCTCCTTCCGTATTGCAGACGAAGTCGGCAGAGAAGCCTCACCCGGAGCTGTATCGTCTGAAGCCCCCCTACACGATTTTTGGCGTGACCTATTTTCCCATGCCGAGCGCCAGGGAGTATGTGGAAAAGGGGATCGCTTCCTGGTACGGCGACTATTTTCACGGTCGGGCCACAGCGGCTGGCGAGCTCTACGATCAGGATGATTTGACCGCTGCCCATCCCACGCTCCCCCTGCACACCGTATTGCGGGTGACCAACCTCCAGAATGGCCGTCAGGCCGTGTTGCGTGTCAACGATCGCGGGCCGTTTGTCAAAAACAGGTTGATCGATCTTTCCCGGGGCGCGGCGACGGCCCTCGGCTTCAACGAGGCTGGCACAGCTTTGGTCAAGGTGGAGGCCATCGAGCCACCGCCCGGCATGTTCAACCGCATCACCCAGGCCCGGCCCGAGATGGTTGGGGTCTACGTCCAAGTCGGCGCCTTTCGCTCTCAACAAAAGGCGGACCATTTGGCCCGGGAACTTGAAAAATTGGCCCAGATCCGTGTACACAAGGCCCAGGTGGGAGAGGAGACCTTTTTTCGTGTGCGCATGGGGCCGTTTCCAAGCATTGAAACGGCGGATTCCCTGGTAGAAACTCTGGTCGCACAAGGTTTTGGCGAAGGACGGATCATTGTGGAATAAGGTGTCGGTACAAGGTTGGGGCCGACCACAAACACCTACGAAACGGCGGGTTTGAACCATGCATCCGAAAAAAACCAGCACCCCGGTCGCACTGTCTCTCCTCCTTTTCCTGATCGTTTTGTTTTGGGGTGGGGCGCTCCAGGCTGTCAATCCTGGCAAGACGGGGGGGCAAGCCAACGCCTCCGGTGCGGGGAACAGTGGCAGCGCGGGCGGTCATGGTGAGCAGACGGTGTCCTTGCAGGCGGAATCGAGTCTTCTCGGGGATCTCGACTCCGGAACCATTCTTTACGAGCAAAATGCCGATCTGCGTCGCGAGCCGGCCTCCCTGACCAAGGTGATGACCCTCTACCTGGTTTTTGATGCCCTGGCCAACGGCGAGCTGACCATGGAGACCAAACTTCCGGTCAGCGAAAAAGCCTGGCGTGTCGGGGGTTCCAAGACTTTTGTCAAGGTGGGGGATATGGTGACCCTGGAGGATTTGGTCCGGGGTATCGCCGTGCAGAGCGGGAATGATGCCTGTATGGTGGTGGCGGAGCACATCGGGGGTTCGGTGCAGGGCTTCGCTGATATGATGAACCAGAAAGCCCGGGAGTTGGGGATGACCGGCAGTCATTTTCTGAATTCCTCGGGGTTGCCCGAAGAGGATCACTACACCACGGCGCGCGACATGTTCATTCTGGCCAGGGCCATCACCAGAAAGTTTCCTCAATACGTTCATTTTTTCCAGGAAAAACAATATACTTTCAATGGGATACGTCAGTACAACCGCAACCGTCTGCTGTGGCGGGATCCCTCCATCACCGGGATGAAAACCGGACACACGGCTGATGCGGGCTACTGCCTGGTTGCCACCAGCGAAAAGGATGGCCAGCGCCTTGGCGCCGTGATCATGGGGGCCAAAAGTTCCAAAATCCGGGAGGAGGAGGCCTTGCGCCTGTTGCGCTACGGCAACCGGATGTTTGAAACCGTGCGTCTGTTTGAGGTGGGGGCCACCATTCGGGAGTTGCGGGTCTGGAAGGGGGATCAGGAGAAGGTGAGCGTCACAGTGGATGAACCGTTGGTTGTCACGGTCTCCCGCAAGGACCGCTCTGCCCTGGAGGTGGGTCTGAAGTTCCAGGAACCTCTGATCGCGCCTATCAAGAAGGGTGACCAGATTGGTTCCCTTGTGGTCAGCCTGGGCGAGAAAGTACTGTTGAACCGTCCAGCCGTTGCGGATCGTACCATCGAAAAGGGAGGGTTTTTTCGCACCGTTGCGGATACAGTCCGCATGAAAATGGGTTGGTGATCCGCTTGAGTGAGCGGAAACAGCCCGTATGAAAATGGGCTGGTGATCCGCTTGCGTGGCAAATGGGCCATGAGTGGGACATGGGAAATAAATCTCGCGAGAAAACGGGCGGCGACAAGCGCAAAGCATGGGCCGGAAAAGTAAAAAATTGTCAGAAAAAAGGGGAAAGATACATGCCGGCTGACCGGAGTCCTGCACGCGAAGCCAATCGGAAGGGTGGTACGCCGTTGCCCCTGACCGCTGATGGGAGCCCTACCCTGGAAGAGATTCTGGCGTCGTTGGAGGAGATTTTGGACGAAGATCCTCCCGAACAGGCGGATATCGCGACCATCCTGGAGAGTAAACCCGGACAGGTCGGAGTGCGCAAGGATCTTCCTCCGTCTGGGGATGAGGTCGCCCATCCCAGCCAGGATCCTCCTCCGCGCAAACAATCTGGACCTGCCGCATCTGTCGTGATTCGTCCACGTCCGCATGCGCCACAAGAAAGGGGAGAGACGGCGGGTCTCCCGGTCGGCATCCCGTCTCCCGCCGGGGCGGTCGTTACCCCGGATGCGGTCTCTCTGTCTGGGGACGACCCGGTTGATGCGGATGAACCTATTGAATTGTCTGCCGATCGTCTGATCGATGTTGGCAGTGTGACCAGAATGACTGCGGAGGGTGCGGCTACTCCCGGGGCGCATGTGTTGGCCGAGGTTGAAAAACCTCTTGTGGAGGAGGAGCTGCCTGCCGAGACCGCAGCGGAAGTGGTGCCCGAAGGGGAAGAAGATC
>JADGBZ010000022.1:7870-42779 GCA_015231175.1 Magnetococcales bacterium
TCTGGCCATGGAGGAGCTGCCTGCCGAGACCGCAGCGGAAGTGGTGCCCGAAGGGGAAGAAGATCTTCTGGCCATGGAGGAGCTGCCTGCCGAGACCGCAGCGGAAGTGGTGCCCGAAGGGGATGTATTGCTGGAAGAGGAAGAAATGTTGGTTGCGGGGGAGCCGTCAGCCGAGGTTGCAGCCGAGGTCTCCCTTGCGGTGGATGCGTTGGCCAGTGTTGAGGAGCTGTTGGCGGCGGAGGATTTGTCAGCCGAAGTTGTACCCGAGGCCGATGCACAGGCCGCCGAGGTTGCCTTGGCAACGGAGGATTTGGGGGAAGAGAAGATCGACTTCCCGGGGACGGAGGATTTGGCGGCGGAGTTGTCTCCGGAGGCATCGCCATCGGAGGTGGATGCCCCGTCGTTGCAAGTGGAGGCTGACGCAGAAGAAGAACCCCTTGAGTTGGGACTGGACTCCCTGGTTGCTGGACCTGCCGCAGAGGGCGCCGAGAGTGCTGGAGAGCTGGATGAGGCTGCCCTTGCCGCAGAGGGCGCCGAGGGTGCCGGAGAGCTGGACGAGGCTGCCCTTGCCGCAGAGGACGCCGAGGGTGCTGGAGAGCTGGACGAGGCTGCCCTTGCCGCAGAGGTCGCCGAGAGTGCTGGAGAGCTGGACGAGGCTGCCCTTGCTGCGGGGAGTGACGAGGCGGTCGTGGCGTTGGACGAAGCCGCGCTGGTCAAAGATGACACCGAAGGGTTGGTTGAAGAGGCTGTGGACGCAGCGGATGGGATGGATCTGGATCACCTCGATGACGAAAAAGAGGATGACGCCCTGTCGTTGTTGTCGCTTGACGGGCCGATTGAGGTGGATGGACCCGCAGTTCCCGAGACCCTGGCGGATGACCTGCCATTGACCGAGGATGAACTGGCCTCGGCTGAAGAGATTGCGGCGGTTCCACAGACGGGTGAGGATCCTCCCGATGTGCCGGAACAACTGGTTGCGGACAACCCCTTGACCCCGGATGAACTGGCCTCGGCTGAAGAGACTCCGGCGGTTCCACAGACGGGTGAGGATCCTCCCGAGGTACCGGAACAAATGGTTGCGGACAACCCCTTGACCCCGGATGAACTGGCTTCGGCTGAAGAGACTCCGGCGGTTCCACAGACGGGTGAGGATCCTCCCGAGGTACCGGAACAACTGGTTGCGGACAACCCCTTGACCCCGGATGAGCTGGCCTCGGCTGAAGCGGTTCAGGGTGGCAGGACGGATGGGGGGGCGCCCCTCGCCTCCCCCGATCTTGCTCCGGCGGCGTTGCGGGAAGCGTTTGGGGAACGGGTGGAACGCCTGGTTGAGGAGTTGGCCCGGACCATGCTTGAAGAGATGCTGCCCGGCATGTTGGAGGAGGCCATTCGCCACGAGATCAGGCAAATCCGGGGAGAGTCCTCCGGGGAGGGATGATTCCGTAACGCCCCGGGTGATGGGGGGCATCCCGGCGAAGAAGGTCAATTTGATTTCCGACAAGATTTGAGATCATGACGATGGGTGACCATGGCTGAAGAGCTGTCGAAAAGTTATGGACCGGCTGGTGTGGAACGGCACTGGAACGCGGTGTGGGAGGGCAGGGGATATTTTGCCCCGCGCTTGCAGGAGGGGAGGCAGGCGTATTGCATCATGATCCCGCCGCCCAATGTGACCGGCAGCCTGCACATGGGGCATGCCTTCCAGGACACCATCATGGATGCCCTGATCCGTTATCATCGCATGCGGGGGGATGCAACCCTCTGGCAGACGGGGACCGATCACGCCGGCATAGCGACCCAGATGGTGGTGGAACGGCAATTGGAGGCCGAAGGAAAAACCCGCGACGATCTGGGCCGGGAGGAGTTTATCCGCCGGGTTTGGGAGTGGCGCAACACCTCCGGTGGGACCATCGTCCGCCAACTGCGGCGGCTGGGTGCATCCTGCGATTGGTCGCGGGAACGTTTCACCATGGACCCGGGGCTCTCCCGCGCCGTCACCGAGGTGTTTGTCCGGCTTTATGAAGAGGGATTGATCTATCGCGGCAAGCGCCTCGTCAACTGGGATCCGGTGCTGCTGACAGCTGTTTCGGATCTGGAAGTGGTTGCCGAGGAGGAGGATGGTCACCTGTGGCATATGCGTTATCCCCTGGCGGATGGTTCCGGTCATCTGGTGGTTGCGACCACCCGGCCAGAGACCATGCTGGGCGATACGGCGGTGGCCGTTCATCCTGAGGATACCCGATATCAGCATTGGGTTGGCCGGAAGGTGCGTCTCCCCCTGGTCGAGAGGGAAATTCCCATCATTGCCGATGCCTACGTGGACCCGGCGTTTGGCACCGGGTGCGTCAAGATTACGCCGGCCCATGACTTCAATGACTATGCCATGGGTGAGCGGCATGGTTTGGAAAAAATCAACATTCTGACCGACCACGCGACGCTCAATGATGCGGTGCCCCCGGCTTATCGGGGGTTGGATCGGTTTGTGGCCCGTACCCGGGTGGTGGCGGACCTGGAGGCGCAGGGCCTGTTGGCGAAGGTGGAACCCCATCGGCTGATGGTCCCGCGTGGCGACCGGAGCAAGGCGGTGGTGGAGCCCTATCTGACCGATCAATGGTTTGTGAAAAGCGCTCCCTTGGCGGAGGAGGCGATCCGCGTGGTGGAGACAGGCCGTGTCCGTTTTGTGCCGGCCAACTGGGAAAAGACCTACTTCGAGTGGATGCGCAACATCCAGGATTGGTGCATCTCCCGACAAATCTGGTGGGGTCATCGCATTCCGGCGTGGTATGGCCCGGATGGCCGGATTTTTGTTGGTCGCAGCGAGGAAGAGGTGAACGCTGCGGCGGCGCACCACTACGGCGAACCCAGTCCTCTGACCCAGGATCCGGACGTTCTTGACACCTGGTTCTCCTCGGCGTTATGGCCCTTTTCGACCCTTGGCTGGCCGGAACGGACACCGGAGCTGGCGCGGTTTTATCCAACCCAGGTGTTGGTGACCGGATTTGACATCATTTTCTTCTGGGTGGCCCGGATGATCATGATGGGACTCAAGTTTGCGGGGGATGTGCCGTTCCATGAGGTGTATATTCATGGCCTGATCCGTGACGGAGAAGGTCAGAAAATGAGCAAATCCAAAGGCAACATCCTGGATCCGCTGGATCTGATCGACGGCATTGGCCTGGAAGATCTGGTGACCAAACGGACCCGTGACATGATGCAGCCCCATTTGGCCAAAAAGATCGAGGCGGCTACCCGACAGGATTTTCCGCAGGGCATTCCCCCCTTCGGCACCGACGCTCTGCGCTTCACCATGGCCAGCCTGGCCACCCAGGGGCGTGATGTCAAATTTGACCTGGGACGCATCGAAGGGTATCGAAACTTTTGCAACAAATTATGGAATGCCAGCCGCTTCGTGTTGATGAACACTGCCGGGCGGGCGTGCCTTCCGGACGAGAGGAGATTGCCGTTTTCAGTCGCTGATCGCTGGATCGCGTCGCACCTCCAGCACTTGATTCGAGACACCGGACGGGCCTTGCTGGAGTATCGGATCAACGATGCGGCCCATGCTCTCTATCAATTTTTGTGGGGTCACTATTGCGATTGGTATCTGGAACTGGTCAAGCCGCTTCTGTATGGAGCCCATGCAGAAGAAGAGAATCGGTTGGCTGTTCGCTTCACCATGCTGGATGTGTTGGAGACCGCTTTGCGGTTGCTCCACCCATTGATGCCGTTCATCACCGAGGAGTTGTGGCAAAAAGTGGCCCCCGGAGTGGGGCGTCTGGGCGAGACCATCATGCTGGCTCCCTGGCCGGAGGTGGATCCGGCGCGGCAGGATCCGGAAGCGGAGCAGGAGATGGGGTGGGTGATGGCTTTCATCACGGCGGTCCGCACCATCCGCGCCGAGATGGATCTCTCCCCCGGGCAGCCATTGGCGGTGGCGGTCGCTGGTGAGCCGTGGGCGGTGGCGTTGCTGCAACGGCACCAAGAGGTGATCCACGCCTTGGCGCGGATCTCGGAGTGGCGGGTGTTGACGGATGCAGCGCCTACAGGGTGTGCCACTGGTGTCGTTCAGGGATTGCGTTTGTTCATCCCTCTGGCCGGAATCATCGACCTGGACGCCGAAGAGTCCCGCCTGGAAAAAGCCATCGGCAGGGTGGAAGGTGATCTCCAGCGTGTTCTTGGCAAACTGGGGAATGAAAATTTTCTCGCCAAGGCCAAACCCGACATCATCGACAAGGAACGTCACAAACAGCGTACCATGGAGGAGCAACGCCAGGGGTTGGCCGAAGCATTGGAACGAATTCGTGCCCTGAGGAGGGAACAATGACATTTCCCTGGTTGGACATCGTCAGGAGTGCCCTGGCCGAAGACGTGGGACGGGGTGATGTGACCACCAATGCGCTCCTGGGAGCAGGGCAGGGGGTCAAGGCCAAACTGGTGGCCCGCGAGGATCTCGTCGTTTGTGGCCTCTCCGTTATGGATGAGGTCTTCCGACTGGTGGATCCCCGGGTGCGCATGCTGCCCACCATCCAGGAGGGGTTTGGGGCCATGGCCGGCAACACCATCTGCACGATTCAGGGACCGGCCCGGGGCATTTTGACCGGGGAGCGGGTGGCGCTCAATTTTTTCCAACATTTGTCCGGCGTCGCCACGCTGACCCGCCAATATGTCGAACGTGTGTCGGGCACCGATGCCCGTATCGTGGATACCCGCAAGACTGTGCCGGGTCTGCGTCTGATGCAGAAGTATGCCGTTCGGGTGGGCGGTGGTCACAACCATCGCATGGGTCTTGACGATGGTGTCCTCATCAAGGAAAACCATATTGCCCTTGCCGGTGGATTGAAGGCGGCTGTGGAACAGGTGCGCGCCACGGTCCACCATTTGCTGCGCATCCAGGTGGAGTGCGAAACCTTGGAGCAGGTGCAAGAGAGCCTGGATGTGGGCGTGCATGCCGTTTTACTTGACAACATGGACCTGCCCACCATCGCCAGGGCGGTGCAACTGGTGAGAGGCCAGGCGTTGGTCGAAGCCAGCGGCAACATGACCCTGGAGAAGGTGAGGGCCGTGGCGGAAACCGGGGTCGATCTGATATCCGTCGGCGCCATCACGCGCAGCGCCACCAGCCGGGATGTCTCCCTGCTCATCGATGACGATGTCTGAACTTTTGACAGCTCTACGCCTGGCGCGTGGATCCTCCTTGTCGGGAAAAAATTTGGGGGAGAGGTTGGGCATCTCCCGGGCCGCCATCTGGAAGCGGATCCGGGCTCTCAACCGGAACGGGTATGTCGTCGAGGCCAGACGTGGCATGGGGTATCGCCTGGTGCGTGAACCGGATGTGTTGACCTGGGAAGCGGTGGCTCCCCTGCTGCCGGAGGGCCTGTTTCAGGCTGATCGCTACCACTATCTGGCGGAGGTTGGATCGAGCAACGAGGAGGTCGTCACCCGGGCGCGACAGGGAGCCCCGGAGGGCACGGTCGTGGTGGCGGAAAGCCAGACCCATGGCCGGGGTCGCCTGGGCCGGCGCTGGAACTCCCCACCGGGGATGAATCTCTATTTCTCCTGCCTGTTGCGTCCCGACATGAGTCCCAATCGGACGTTTCAGTTGACTCTTCTGGCAGGGTTGGCGCTGGCCGAGGCGGTGCAGGAGGCTGGATTTGCCGAGGCGACCATCAAGTGGCCCAACGATTTGTTGTTGCGCGGTCGCAAATTGGCCGGGATCCTGACAGAGATGAGCGCCGAGATGGACCGGGTTCACTATGTTGTGGTCGGCGTTGGTTTGAATGTTCATCTTACGACAGCGGCGCTTCCATCCGAGTTGCGTGATATCGCCATCGGTTTGGCCGATGTCTACGCTGCGTCCAGTGTGCCGGGGGGGGGTGCGGCGCCCGCGCCTCCGTTGCGTCGGAATCTGCTGGTTGGATTTTTGGGTCGATTTCAGGAGTGGTACCAGCGCTATCGGGAGAGGGGTTTTGGCGTGGTGCGGGAGGCCTGGATGGAAAGGGCGCGTATCCAGGATCGCCGGGTCACCGTCCACTTGTTGAAGGAGACCTTCACCGGCACGGCCCTGGAGATGGACCCGGACGGATTTCTCCTGGTGAGATGCGATGAGGATCAGACAATCCGCCGCGTGGTGGCAGGTGATGTGGCCATGGTGTGAGGCTGCCACCTCATCCGATAAAATATACGCTTGAGTTGTGGTCAGGGAGTGTCGAAGAGACTTCAGGTATATGGACCCTGTGGGAAAGAGTGGAGCGCGGACCATGTTGCTGGTGGTGGATGTCGGAAATACTCATATCGTCTGGGGTGTGTACGAACGGGAAGATCTGGTTCGACATTGGCGGGTCTCCACCCGGGTGGAGTGCACCGGCGATGAGTATGGTTTCTTGATCGCTAACCTGTTCAGCTCTTCCGGCATGGATCGGAGTGCCGTGGAGGGGGTGATCATCTCAAGCGTGGTCCCCCCGGTGCAGTCGGCCCTGGTACGTGCCGTGCGCCGCTATTTGGGGTTGACGCCGCTGATCGTTGGTCCAGGCTTGAAAACAGGCATCTCCATCCGCTACGACAACCCCAAGGAGGTGGGTGCGGATCGGGTTGTCAATGCGGTGGCGGCCTTCCACATGTTGCAGCAACCCGCCGTGGTGGTGGATTTTGGTACGGCCACCACCTTCGACCTGGTAGGCCCCAAGGGGGAGTACCTGGGTGGCGCGATAGCCCCGGGTTTGGGTCTGGCCATGGATGCCCTGTTCGAACGGACCGCCAAACTGCCCCGCATCGAGTTGGCCCAGCCATCCGTGGTCATTGGCCGGGATACGGTCAGTTCCATGCAGTCCGGTCTTTATTGGGGGTATGTCGGATTGGTGGATGGATTGATCGAGCGCATGGAGGAAGAGTCCGGTTTCAAGCCGTTGCGGGTGTTGGCGACGGGGGGGTTGGCGCGGTTGATTGCCCAAAACAGCCGCCGTGTCGAGATTGTCGATGAGTTTCTGACCTTGACCGGGTTGCGTATTCTCTACGAAAGAAATCGGTAGGGGGTATCATGATGCGAGCCATGACAGCCACCATGGACCAGTCGGGCGCCTCTGGCCTGCCGTCGGTCGTCCTTCGTTTCGGACCTTTGGCTTTGGTGGTTTTGCTCTCGTTGCTGAATCTTTACCTGCTCCTGGTTTCCCTGAAACAACCGGAAGTGAAACTCTGGACCGGTCCGCTCATGACGGGCAAGGTGCTTCCTCTCCAGGTCAAATCGGCTGAGATGGCTGGCAAGGATACCAAGCAGGAGCACTCCCCTGCTGCCGAGACGCACCAAAAGAAGGAAAAAGTCGTCGAAAAGCCGCCTGCGGCCCAGTTGCACGCCGTATCCAAGCCCGTTGTCGCCCATCCCGAAACCAAAAAGCCGACTTCCACCCCTGCGGTGGCTGCCGCTCCGGAACCCGTTGCGGCTGTCGGTACTGCCCCGGATGGCAGCGGCTACTACGTACAGGCTGGCAGCTTCTCCCTGCGCAAGGGCGCTGACAGTCTGTCGGCGCGTTTGCAAACCAGGGGGTTGCGTCCCCGCACTTTGCATCAGACGGATATGGTGTTGGTCAACAACGTGCAGGCCGGTCCCTATCGGGTTTTTGCGGAAGCCAAAGAGGCGGAGATCAAGTTGCGTTCGGCGGGCATCATGGCCAAGACCGATAACACCTGGGAAGGGTACATCATTTCGATCAGCCGGGATGTCCAGCTTGGCGGTGCCATCGACAGCATGGGCCATGCTGAAAAATTGGGTGTGAGGCCCTTGCGCGTCATCAAAGTGGAAGATGCCCTGAAATTTTATAAGGTGATCCTCGGACCCTATAAAACCGAAAAGGACGCCAAAGAGATGAGTGCAACCTTGGCAGAGTCGGGCCTGGCTGTGCCCTTGATCAAAAAGTGGGAAGGCAGTGGAGAAATGGCACAAAAGGATTCCGAGGGTTGACTCTTCCGGGGTTGCAGGTAGAATCACCTGCGCTGGCGGTGTGGCGGGGTAGCTCAGCTGGTCAGAGCAACGGATTCATAATCCGGAGGTCGGGGGTTCAAGTCCCCCCCTCGCTACCAGATAAAGTAGGGAGTTATGGCCACTTACTGAGTGGCCGTTTTTGTTTGGCCGAGGTAAGCTTGCCTGCGCGGCCTCACCCTGCACAGCTTCCAGACCTTGCTCCATAGTGTGGAATCCCTGGCCTGCAACCGTTGTCAGATGCTGCCAGAACCGGAAGGTTTTTGGTCTCTGTTGCGTTCACGGCTCAGGCCACATCGGAGCATATCACAGGAGAAGTTACCGATATATTTGGGGTTTTTCGAGTTTATCCATAACGTGAGAATGCGGGGCAAGCGGGTACTGCATTCCCTGTTGGATCTCCTGATGCGATAAGCACCGGAATCCCTGTTGAGCCTTTCAAAAAATGGGTCAGCGGCACGCCGTTTTACCTGCAATGACCTCGGATTGTCGCTAAAATGGATTCCAAATGGTGGGATGTGCGGGTATCATGGGCGGAGTTCGGGTGGTTCCGCCCGAATATGCCGAACATTTGGCCTTCTCCCCGATATCGCTTGGCTGTCACGACGCTGATACATCTTTCAGGCGCTATCTGCGCCATCTTCCGGCTCGGAATGGATGCACGGAGCCGCTGGAATCAAAGAGATCGACAACCATGATCAAAAAAATACCCGTCACCTCCCTGCACCCAGGCATGTATGTCCACGATTTCAACCACAGCTGGAAAGACCCCTGCTGTGGTGGCGGGAATCCTCGTTTTCCCACCCAACCCCGTCTGATCCGGACCGAAACCGAGGTCAGGGAGATCATCGACCACGGTATCCGTGAACTTGATATCGACACGGACAAGGGGGAGGACGTGGCCGGTTCCCGGGATCGTGCCAGAGTGGAGGAGGAGTTGGCTGCCCAGCTCTTGGCCCTGGGAGATGACGACGATGATGACGGCACGGCCGAGAGTGGTCCAACGTTTACCCAGGAGTTGAATCGCGCCGCCGAAGTCAAGACTCGCGCCCGGCAACTGGTGGGCAATGTCCTCGAAGATGCCCGCATGGGTAAGCAGGTCGAGCTGGGCCCCATGCGCAGCATGGTGGAGGAGATGGCCGAATCCATGTTTCGTAACCAAGACGCCATCCTCAGCCTCAGCCTGATCAAAAAAAAGGATGAGTACACCTTCATGCATTCGGTCAATGTGGGTGTCTTCATGCTTTCATTCTGTCAAGCTCTGGGCATTACCTCACAAGATCTGGTCGATGTCGGTGTGGGCGCCGTGCTCCACGATATCGGCAAGATGAAAACCCCGCCCGGCATCCTCAACAAACCCGGCAAGTTGACGGATGAAGAGTTCAAAATCATGAAGATGCATGTCACCCACAGTCGCCGCATTCTGGAACGTTGCCCCGGGATCAGCGAAGTCAGCATGAGCGTGGCCTACCAGCACCACGAACGTTATGACGGCAGCGGCTACCCTGAAGGGCTCAAGGGGGATAAAATCAACACCTTCGGCCAGATGGCGGCCATCTGTGATGTCTATGACGCCATCACCTCCGATCGGGTCTACCATAAAGGCAATGTGCCGCACACCGCCCTGAAGCGCATGCTGGAGTGGAGCAAATACCACTTCAGCGCCGAGCTGTACCACAAATTTGTCAAATGCGTCGGTATCTATCCCATCGGCTCGTTGGTCCGCCTGAGCAATGACCATCTGGCGGTCGTGGTCTGCTCCAACGCGGAGAGCCAGTATCACCCGGTCGTCAAGGTCATGGCCAACGCCAAGATCAAAAAAAAGGTCGAGCCGATCGAAATCAACCTGATGCACCACAAGGACGTTTCCAACGGTCTCTCCATCGTCGGCTGCGAAGAACACACCAAATGGGGCATCGATCCCAAGAAATATATGCCTAATCCGAAGGTTTTTGAATAGAAACGATCCGGTACTCTTCCAAGGAATGGTCTGGACATGAAAGCCTTGGTCAGGGTTTCGTCCCGAACCCTACCAGGGCGCTGCCCTGGACCCGCCAGGGAGCCAGCCCCTTGGACCCCAATGCGTCGCCCTTTCTTGATATGAAAGCCTTGGTCAGGGTTTCGCCCCGGACCCCGCCAGGAGGAAGGGCACAGCCTTTCCTCCTGGATCTCCATCCCAGTCTTTTAATCCTTTTTCTGGAACTCCCATGACTGCATCCTCTTCTGCCCCACCTCTGGTGGCCCAGGGCGCCGCCATTGAATCGGCCTCCTTCCAATACATCGACGCCCACGCCGGTGATCACACCTGCTACGCTGCCGCCCAATGGCCCCTGGTGCGGCGGCTTATCCACACCAGCGGCGATTTTGCCTTCAACGGCCTGACCTGTTTTCATCCCGAGGCCATCACCGCCGGCGTGGCGGCCTTGCGGGCCGGAGCTCCGCTGGTGGTGGATGTGGAGATGATCCGCTCCGGCCTGACCCCGCGACGCCTGCAACCATTTGGTCTTCGCCCGCAACAATTCATCGCCGATGCCGATGTTATCGCCGCTGCCCAAACCAACGGCACAACCCGCGCCACGGAGGCCATGCGCAAGGCATGGCGCCTGGATCTCCTGAGCGGCGGGGTCATCGCCATCGGCAACGCTCCGACGGCCCTGTTGGAGTTGTTGCGCCTGATCGAGGTCGAAGGGGTGCGCCCGGCCCTGGTGGTGGGGGTGCCGGTGGGGTTTATCTCGGCAGCCGAGTCCAAGGCTGCCCTGGCCGCCACCACCCAAATCCCCTGGATCACCATCACCGGCACCAAGGGAGGATCGCCGCTGGCTGTGGCCGCCCTGCACGCCCTGCTCGACCTGGCTGCCACCTGACATGAAGCGGGGCGAATCACCCCAACGCGGCAAACGCACCGGCTTTACCACCGGCGCTTGTGCCGCCGCCGCCGCCCGGGCTGCCATCACCAGTCTGCGCAACGGCACTGTCCCGCAACAAGTGGCGGTGTTGCTGCCCAACGGCGCGGTGGTTACCTTCGCCGTGGCCGAAGGTTCCTGCACCCCCACCACCGCCCGCTGCGTGGTCATCAAAGATGCCGGCGATGATCCCGACTGCACCCATGGCGCCCGCTTGACTGCCGTGGTCCAACGCCTCCCCGATCCGATCGGCGCCGTCATGCTGCGGGGCGGTGAAGGGGTCGGCGTGGTCACCCGCCCCGGTCTCGGCACCCCGGTCGGAGAACCAGCCATCAACCCCACTCCCCGGGCCAATATTCTGGAAAACATTCGGGCCGCCGCCGGCACCATCCTGGAACAGGCCGGCCTGGAAGTGACCCTCTCCATTCCGGGTGGCGAGGAGTTGGCCCGCCGCACCCTCAACGCCCGCCTGGGTATCACAGGGGGGTTATCCATCCTGGGCACCACCGGCATCGTCTATCCCTACTCCACGGCGGCCTACAAAGAGGCGGTGCGCCAATCCGTCCATGCCGCAGCCGCCATGGGCCTGCCTGCGGTGGTCCTGACCACCGGACGCCGTACCGAACGTTTTGCCCGGGGCATTCTGGTCGATCTGCCGGAGAGCGCCTTCATCCAGATGGGTGATTTTGTCGGCGCCGCCCTGGAGAGCGTCGCCGCCACAGGCATGCCCCAGGTGATCGTTGCCGCCATGGCGGGCAAACTGGCCAAAATAGGCCAGGGCGTGGCCAACACCCATGCCCACAAGGTGCCCCTCGACATGGAACGGGTGGCCTACCTTGCCGCCACCGTGGGCGCCGGAGCAGCCGAGCTGGAACAGATCCGCACCGGCATCACCGTCCGCCACGCCGCCGACATCCTGGCCAAAAAAGGTCTGACCCCAGTCTTCTACCAGAGATTGGTCTCCGATGTGATCACGGCCCTGTATCAGCGTCTTCCCCCATCCACCCGGCTGGAGGTGTTGGCTTTCGATGCCGAAGGCCTGCTGCTGGCGCACATCAAGGCGCCCACCCCATGACCGGCACCTGCTGGATACTGGGGGTGCTCGATGCCGGGCCGGACTATTTGACCCCCGCCGCCGTCCGCATCCTGGGCCAGGCCGAGTTGCTCATCGCCGACTCACGTTTTCTTGACCTGTTCGCCCACCTGGCCCCTCCCGAAGCCGAACAACGCTCCCTGAACGGCAGGCTCGCCGAACTCCCCGGCTGGATCCAACAGGCCCAGGCGCAAAATCGGCAGGTGGTCGTTCTGGCCACCGGTGATCCCCTCTGTTTTGGCGTGGGAGGGTACCTGCTGCGCCACTTGCCGGCCAACACCTGCCACATTTTGGGCAACGTCTCAACCCTGCAACGGGCGTGTGAACTTTTGGGCCTCGCCTGGGGTGACGCCGTGCGACTCTCGGTGCATGCCAAGGATTCAGGCGTTTGGCGTCGCGACTCCGGACCGGAACATGCGCTCTTTCCTTTGCGCCGGGCCCTGCTGCAAGCAGCCCCGATCACCCTCCTGACCAGTCCCGCCAACACCCCGGCGCGCATCGCCGACATGCTCGTGACCTTGAGGTTGGACCTCACCTGGGAAATGGCCGTGGCCCAACGTCTGGGCCACCCTGATGAAAGCATCACCCACTGGATGCCACCCTCCATGGCCCAAACCAAATCTTTTGCCGATCCCCATGTCGTGGTGCTGCGCCGTTCTCCGTCCGGTCAAATCGCCCCGGCCACCCTGGAGGCGCCCATCCTGGGCATCTCCGACGCCGTTTTCCAAAAACGCACTCCGGATCGCGGACTGATCACCCGCCGGGAGATTCGCGTCGTCGTTCTGGCGCACCTTGGTCTGCAACCCCACAGCCAGGTCTGGGATATCGGCGCCGGTTCCGGCAGCGTCGGCCTGGAGGCTGCCCGTCTTGCCCCTCTGGGAGCCGTCCACGCCGTGGAGATGCATCCCGAATGCATCCGCATGATCCAGGAAAATCGCCAGCAATTGGGGGTGACCAACCACTTTTTACGGCACGCCAAGGCACCGGACGGCCTGGACGCATGGCCCGATCCCGATGCCATCTTCATCGGTGGTTCAGGGGGAGTCCTGACGGAACTCATTTCCTTGTGCTGGCAACGTCTGCGACCCGATGGCCACATGGTCATGAATTTTGCCACCCTGGAAAATCTCCACACCGCCACCAACACCATGGATCGACTCGGCGCACCCTGGGAGATGATCCAGTTGCAACTCTCCCGCACCAGACCCATCGGCGCCATGCACCGGCTGGCGGGGGAAAATCCAGTATGGATCGTGACGACGACCAAATGAGGTTCCCAACACCAAGGAGAAACCACCGTGCAACAATCCGGTCGCCTGATTGCCGCATCTCTTGGCCCGGGAGATCCAGGCCTCATCACCCGCGCTGCCTGGCAAGCCCTGGAGCAAGCCTCCTGCTGGGCGTGGCCGGTTGGTCGCCGCGATGGCGAAAGCTACGCCCTGGCCATCGTCCAACGCACCGGGTTGCCGCAACCTGCCCGCCTGCTTCCCCTGGATTTTCCCATGACCCGGGATCCTGTCGCCCTGGCACGGTATTGGCACGCTGCTGCTATCCAAACCCTGGCCGTGTTGCAGGAAGGGGTGGATGTCGTCTTCCTCATCGAGGGGGACGCCTCGTTTTTTGCCACTTTCGGCTATCTGTCGCAGACCGTGCGTACCCTGGATCCCACGATCCGGGTTACCGTCATTCCCGGGGTTGCCTCCCCGCTCGCCGCCGCCGCTCTGGAAGGGGAACCCCTCTGCGCCGGCGAAGGCTCCCTGGCTATTCTCCCCGGTTCGACCGATCTGGAACGTATCGGGCGGTTCCTTGATGAATTTCAAACCGTGGTTCTGCTCAAGGTGCGACCTGTCTTGCCGGCCTTGCTGGACCTTCTGACACGACGGAATTTACTGAAACACGCCGTTTTCGTCGAGCGCGCCGGTGCCCCGGAGGAGCGGGTGGTGCGCAACGTCGCCGAACTGCGTGATCAGCCTGTCCACTATCTCTCCCTGCTGATCGTCCATGTTGACCGGTCGAGATCGTAAAAACAGAACGATTGAAAGACTGGGATGGAGGTCCAGGAGGAAGGGCTGCGCCCTTCCTCCTGGTGGGGTTCGGGGCGAAGCCCTGACCAAGTCTTTCTTTTCAAGCTTTCTTTTCAAGCTTTCTTTTCCTGGCGCCCGACTTGACTGCGTGTGCGCCGATCAGGGCGCGGTGACGGTCGGCTCCCAGCCTACGACTCCCAGGAGGATAAAAAAGCCGATCACATAAGCCACGGACACAGGCCAGCCATTTTTCATCCAGGAGAAGGTGTTGCGCATCTCCGGGTACATGTTGGCAAGTCCGACCCCGGCTGAAGAACCAAACCAGATCATGGATCCACCAAAACCAACCGCAAAGGCCAGCATGCCCAGATCGAAGCCTCCCTGGGCGATAGCCAGTGCGGTAAGGGGAATGTTATCAAATACTGCGGAGACAAAACCAAGGACATAGGCAGTATGCCAGGAGGCCGGCGGCAGTTTGTCTACCGGCATCAAGGAGGCTGCCATCACCAGGCAAAGGAGGAAGATGGTTCCCTTCAGATTCTTCGGGATCAGGGACCAATTGGGTCGACGAATCGGGGCCGTGACCAAAAGGGTCGCCCATACGGTCAGGCCAAGGACAGGCAGATGAGTCGCCAGGCCCCTGAAGACGACATTGGACAGATAATTCACGACGATCACCGCAATCAGCACCAGAAAAACGATTCCAAACCGCCCCCAGTCGGTCTCATGGTGATGGGCAGCATCAGGGGGGGAGAAGGGAGCATGCTGCTCCTGAATGATGGCGCAGGGAATTCCGAAGATAAACAGGGCGGGAACGGCGGCCACATAGGCGTGCAACACATCCACGGGATTGGCGCCGGCAATCCACATCATGGTAGTGGTGGTATCACCGAGCACGCTGCCGGAACCACCCGCATTGGAAGCGGCGACAATGGCCGCAAGATAGGTGATATGAACCTTGCCATGATAGACGGAATAGGCGATGGTGCCGCCGATCATGGCTGCGGCGATGTTGTCCAGGAAACTGGAAATGATGAAAATCAAGACCAGAAGGAGAAAGCCTCCGACCCAGGAGTTCGGCAAAAATCTGGGCAAAAGTTCCGGGATGCCAGTCCGCTCGAAATGGTCCGCCAGAAGGGAAAAACCAAGGAGCAGGAGAAACAGGTTGCTCAAGGTCACCCACTCATGCGCCATTTGCAGGCCAAAACCACCCAGTCCAGGCCCGAATTTGAATCCGGTAAAAAAGAACTTGTAGGCCAGTATGACAGCGAGCCCGATGATTGCTACCTGGAAGGTGCGTTCCGGCAGGATGGCCACACCCAAAAGGATCAGGGAAAAAAGGATAAAATCGATCGGGGTCGTCCCGAAGAGCATGCGGGTCTGCTCCATGGATGCCGCGACAGCCTGACCCTCGGTGGCCCAACCCAAGGCCGGCAAAAAGAGAACGCCAACCAACATGAGCAGGAATACCCCTGCTGAATGGTTTGTTGATTTCATATGGTTCCTCGATAATGTTTGCATAGGACGCCCCATCGGGGCGACCTTGCCTTGCCAGCTTCCGTCGGTGGAACAAAACCGCGATCCGTTCCAAGGTTGCCAACCCCGCCTGGCGGCATACTGGCCTGCCTGTTCCAACAACGTCAAGGCAAAATGAGGGTCCAATTCAAGAAAAGCCTGGACATGAAAGCCTTTGGTCAGGGCTTCGCCCCGAACCCCACCAGGAGGAAGGGCGCAGCCCTTCCTCCTGGACCTCCATCCCAGTCTTTCAAGCGGTTTTTTTGGAGACTCCCCCTATGAAAACTCCCGCCCTGGTGGCCATCACCCGCTGCGGCGCCCAGCATGCCACCCGTTTGCGCAACGAAAAATGGCCCCAGGCCAGAGTGTTTGTCCTGGATGCCGGACATGCCGCCACCCCCGACCAGATTCTGCCCCTTCCTTTGCGGGATCACATGGAAAATATGCTACAAACATATGATCCACTGGTCTTTTTTGCGTCCTTGGGCATCGTCGTCCGCCTGGTCGCACCCTGGCTGCGCTCCAAACGGGAGGATCCGGCCATCCTGGCCATCGACGAGAGTGCCCGTTTCGTGATTCCCGTCGTCTCTGGCCATATCGGCGGGGCCAATGAACACGCCCGGCAAGTGGCGGCCTTTTTCGGCGCCACTGCCGTCATCACCACCGCTTCGGATCTTGCCAATCTCCCTGCCGTCGATCTCCTGGGCCAGGCATGGCAGTGGCAGGTCGAAGGGGAACCTGCCGCCCTCACCTGGTGCGCCGCCCGGGTGGTCAACGGCGACCCCGTCGCCCTGGTGCAGGAGACAGGAACGCGACGTTGGCGGGAGGCATGGCAACCCTGGCCACCCCATATCGAGGATGTGGGCCCCCTCGCCCGCGCCGATCCATCCCGGCACCAGGCCCTCCTCTGGATTACCCGTCAACCGATCCAGGAGAGTTTGCGGAGCGACTGGCCTCATCGCCTGGTGGCCTATCGTCCTCCCCCGGGGCAGGGGGAACCTCTGGTCCTGGGCATCGGCTGCGATCGGGATACCAGCTCCGCCACCCTGAGTATGGCATTGGAGCGAGTCATGACCGCGCACGGCCTCGCCATGGAGGATGTGGTCGCCCTGACAACCCTGGACCGTAAAGGGGACGAACCTGCCCTTCTGGCCCTGGCCAACGCATGGGGCCTTCCCCTGCACCTGTTTTGTGCGGCACAATTGTCCCAGGTGAAGGTACCCAACCCATCGACCCGGGTATCCACCCATGTGGGCACCCCGTCCGTCGCCGAAGCCGCCGTGTTGTTGTTGACCGGGCGTTCGGCCGATGACCTGCTGGTGACCAAACAAACCTATCGGGGCGAAGATGGCAAAAACGTCACCATCGCCCTGGCCGTTGGACCCGTGGTGGAGGCCCCTGCCCATGTCTGATGTTCGCCGTGGCTCATTGAGTGTGGTCGGCCTGGGACCGGGCGCCCTGGAACACCTGACCGCCCGCGCCCGGGAAGTCATCGCCGAGGCCAGTGTCATCATCGGGTACAAAACCTACCTGCGCCTCGTCGCCGACCTCTTGAAAGGCAAAAGGGTGCTCGAAAGCCCCATGCGCCAGGAGCTTGCCCGCTGCGCCGAGGCCACCCGCCTGGCCCTGGTTGGAGAGCGGGTGGTTTTGGTCTCCTCCGGCGACGCGGGCATCTACGGCATGGCCGGACCCCTTCTGGAGATGCTCTTCCACGCCGGCTGGCAACCCGACGCCGGTATCCGTTTCGAGGTGGTTCCCGGGGTCACCGCTCTGAGCGCCTGCGCCGCCCTGGTGGGAGCGCCCCTGACCCACGATTTTTGCGCCATCTCCCTGTCGGACCTGCTCACCCCCTGGCCGCAGATTGAAAAACGTCTGGAAGCCGCCGCCAGCGCCGATTTTGTCACCGCCCTCTACAACCCCAGAAGCGGACGCCGTACCTGGCAGATCGAACGCGCCCAGGAGATTTTTCTTCGCCATCGCTCCCCTGCCACCCCGGTGGGCCTGGTGACCGCCGCCTGTCGTGAGCATCAAGCCATCTCCCTGACCACCCTGGCCCACATGGATGTTACCACCATCAACATGCAAACCACGGTCCTGATCGGCAACCATCGGACGTTCACCAAACATGGCCTCATGGTCACCCCCCGGGGATATGCCGACAAATACAATCTCCAGGACCATTTGCAGGCCGAATCCGACCCTGACGCCTCGCCCCCCTCATGACCGCCACCAGCCTGATGATCCAGGGAACCACATCAGACGCCGGGAAATCCCTCCTGGTCACGGCCCTGTGCCGCGCCCTGCACCGTCGTGGCCTCCGGGTCGCCCCTTTCAAGCCACAGAACATGGCCCTCAACAGCGCCGTCACCGTCGATGGCGGGGAGATCGGTCGGGCACAGGCTGTCCAGGCATTGGCCTGCGGGCTCGCGCCCCACACCGACATGAACCCCATTCTCCTCAAGCCCAACTCCGATATCGGCGCGCAGATCATTGTCCAGGGCCGACCGGTGGCCAACCTGGACGCCCAGGCCTATCGTCACTTCAAGCCACGCGCCATGACCTTTGCCCTGGACTCTTTCCATCGGTTGCAGACCCAATACGATATCCTTCTCATCGAAGGGGCCGGCAGTCCGGCGGAGATCAATCTCCGGGAAGGAGATCTGGCCAACATGGGGTTCGCCGAACGGGTGGATTGCCCGGTCATCATTGTCGGCGATATTGATCGGGGAGGGGTTTTTGCCCAGTTTGTCGGCACCCTGGAACTTCTCGCCCCTGCCGAGCGGGAGAGGGTCCGGGGTTTCGTGGTCAACAAGTTTCGCGGCGACATCACCCTGTTGCAGCCGGGTTTGACGTGGCTGGAGGAGAAAACCGGCAAGCCGGTTCTGGGTGTCATGCCTTTTCTGCCCGGCCTCTACCTGGCTGCCGAAGACAGCTTTTTTCAGGAGGCCTCCTCCGTCCCGACAGATACCCTATCGCTGTTTCGCGTCCTGGTGCCGCGTCTGCCCCGCATCAGCAACCACACCGATCTGGATCCCCTGCGCCTGCATCCGGGTATTGAACTGCTGTGGGGCGAGAGCGGCAGACCCATCCCCGGCGCCGATCTGATCATCCTCCCCGGCAGCAAGAGCGTCCGCGCCGATCTGGCCTGGTTGCGCCAGAACGGCTGGGAGTCCGCCATCGCCCGACACCTGCGCTATGGTGGCAAGGTGATCGGCATTTGCGGTGGATTTCAAATGCTGGGGGAACGCCTGGAAGATCCCGGCGGCATCGAAGGCCCACCCGGCCATGAACCCGGCCTGGGCTGGTTGGCCATGACCACCCGCTTTCTCGCTGACAAAACCCTGACCAACGTCACCGGCCACCTGGTCCGGGACCAGGCCCCGGTAACAGGATATGAGATCCACATGGGCCAGAGTCACGGCCCGGCCCTGAACAATCCCGCCATGTTTCTGCACGGCCAGCCGCACGGCGCCATCTCCTCCGATGGCCAGATCCTGGGTGGTTATCTGCATGGCTTGTTCGACCGACCCGAGGCTTGCCACTCCCTCCTTGCCTGGGCGGGCCTGACCAAAACTCACCCCGTCAACCTCGCCCAACGCCGTGACAGCGACTTTGACCGCCTGGCCGACGCCCTGGAACAACACCTTGATATGCCAGGGATTTTGAGTTTATTGTCACTGCCCAGGTAGCCTTTTCGTAACAAGGGTTGGCAGCGCACTCTTTCAAATGCGATTGCCCTGTGATTTTGGGTTGTGCCCATGTGGAAATCGTCTTATGCTCCTGGCATGGACACTCTTTTCACCTCCCTGCTCAAGGATGACGTGGAGTTTGTTGTTGCGCGTGTTGGAACAGCTTGGCAGCCGCTGCGAAATGGACGGATCTTTCTGACCGGGGGCACCGGTTTCTTTGGTATCTGGCTGCTGGCAACCTTGCAAGCCGCAAACCGCATGCTTGGCCTTGACTGCCGGATCACGGTTTTGAGCCGGTATCCTGAGCGTTTCCTTGCCCGCTTTCCGGGGTTTGGCAACGACCCGGCCATCGAGTGGCTTACGGGCAGGCTGGAGTCGTTCGTTTTTCCCAAAGGATCTTTCACCCACCTGATGCACGCCGCCGCCGAAACCAGTGGCGAAGTCGAGGGGCACCCCCTCCTTTCCCTGGAGCGCATGTATGGCGGGACACGGCGCGTCCTGGAGTTTGCCGGTGAAGCAGGTGTGCGGCGCCTGCTCTATTTGAGTTCGGGCGCGGCATATGGTCCTCTGCCGCCGGATTGCCAGGGCGTTCGCGAGGATATGAACCTGGCGCCGGCAACGGACGATCCCCGCGCCACCTATGGCATGGGCAAGCGTCTCTCCGAACACCTCTGTCTGCAATTTGCCCGTGAGCGCAACGTGGCAGCGACGGTTGCCCGCTGCTTCACCTTCGTCGGTCCGTTCATGCCCATGGGTGCGCACCTGGCCATCGGCAGCTTTATCGTCGAAGCCCTGGAGCGAGAGGCCATCCGGGTCAAAGGGAGTGGTTCGCCTGTGCGGGCCTACATGTACGTCGCCGACCTGATCGTCTGGCTCTGGGTCATGTTGACACAAGAAGCACCCCATACCATCTACAATGTCGGCTCCGACCAAACCCTCTCCATCGCGGACCTGGCCCGCTTGACCGGACGGATCCTCGCCCCGGACAAGCCCGTGCTTATCGAAGGGCGCCAGAGTGCTGACAACCACCGCCATGTTTACGCCCCGGCCATCACACGGGCCCGGCATGACCTGGGGCTCGGTCTTCACTTTGATCTGACCACGGGCATCACCCGCACCGCAGCCTGGTATCAGACCATGCGCACTCAACCGGAGAGACCCCAACCGATTCCGACACCCGCGAAGTCCGAGACGTTTGTTATCGATATCGACGGCGTGATCGCCACCCTCACCCCCGGCAATGACTACGCACTGGCCGCACCCTTGACCCACAACATCAAGGCCATCAATGCCCTGCATGCCGCCGGACACCGCATCATCCTGTTGACCGCCCGGGGCTCGGCAACCGGCATCGACTGGCACGACATCACCCGCAACCAGTTGGAGACCTGGGGCCTGCGCTACCATGAGTTGCGCTTTGGCAAACCAGCGGCGGATTATTACGTCGATGACCGCCTGGTCTCCCTGTTCGCACTCTCCGAACTCGCAACTGGCTCGTAATATGCGTGGGCAAGCCCTTACTGGCCAGCCCCGGTCTCCCGCTTTATTACCTATTTTGACCCGAAGAGGTGTCCCATGACGCACAAAATCCCCGACCGGCTCTTCATTCTGGAGATGGCCAATAACCATATGGGCGATGTCGATCATGGCGTACAACTCATTCGCGCCTTTGCCGAGGTCTGCAAAGACTTCCCCTTCCGCTTTGCCTTCAAGATGCAATACCGGCAGTTGGACAGCTTCATCCATCCGGATTTTCAGAAGCGCATGGACATCAAGTACATCAAGCGTTTCGTGGAGACCCGGCTGAGCCGTGAGCAAACCAGAAGGCTGGTGGATGAGATCAAATCCCACAGGTTCCTTCCAATCTGCACCCCCTTCGACAACGACTCCGTGCCCCTGATCCTGGAGGATGGCTTTGCGATCCTGAAAATCGCCAGTTGCTCCTTCACCGACTGGCCTCTCCTGGAGCGCATGGTCCAAAGCGACGTGCCCATCATCGGCTCCACAGCGGGCATCACTCTGGAAAATATTGACAATGTGGTCAGTTTCATGGACCACCGCAGTAAAGAGTTTGCCTTGATGCACTGCGTGGCCGAATATCCCACCCCCAACGACCACCTGCAACTTAACCAGGTCGACTTTCTCAAGGATCGCTATCCGCATCTGCGTATCGGCCACTCTACCCACGAGGCCCCCTCCGAGACATCCATCATCGGCATGGCCATCGCCAAGGGGTGCAACATTTTCGAGCGGCACGTCGCCCTGCCCAGCAAGGTCCATGCGGTCAACGATTACTCATCGACCCCCGAGCAGTTGCATGCCTGGCTGACCGCAGCGCAAAAGGCCTTCGCCGCCTGCGGTGTCGTCGGGGAGCGCTGTGAACCCAATGAAAAAGAGCTGGCCAGCCTCATCTCCCTGCGCCGGGGCCTGTTCGCCAAAACCGATCTGGCCGCCGGTGTCCGTGTGCGTGACAGCGACATCTTCATGGCCATCCCCACCCAGGATGGCCACATCACCGCCAACGACTGGTCCAAGTACAACCAGTTTTACACCACGGAAGCGATCCGGGCCGGGGCGCCGCTGCTGGTCGGCAATACCCGTCTGGAGCCGGTGCGTCAGCGGGTTTATGCCATCGTCCAGCGGGTGAAGGAGCTGTTGAAACAAGGCAATGTCATTGTTCCCGGTCAGGCCGATCTGGAGATATCCCACCACTATGGCATCGAGCGCTTTGACGAAGTGGGCATCAGCATGATCACGGTGGTCAACCGGCAGTATTGTAAAAAGTTGATCGTTGTCCTGCCCGGTCAATCCCACCCGGAGCAGTACCACAAGCAGAAAGAGGAGACTTTCCACACCCTGCACGGCACGCTGAATCTGGTTTTGGACGGCAAGTTGCGCATCTGCCGACCCGGCGACGTGGTGACGGTGGAAAAAGGGGTGCGGCACGCCTTCTCCAGCACAGACGGCGCAGTTTTGGAAGAGATCTCCTCTACCCATTTTGTGGATGACTCTTTCTACGTCGATCCCGACATTGCCAAAAATCCCAGCCGCAAAACCTTCATCTCTTTCTGGTTGGGCGTCAAACACCCGGCCTGACAGGTCAAACCACCATGGCCCAAACCATACGTGTCGCAGACTATATTTTTTCCTTCGTGGCCCGACAGGGGGTGGAGACCGTCTTCATGGTCCCCGGCGGGGGGGCCATGTATCTGGTGGACGCCCTCGGCCAGCAACCCGGGCTCAAGGTCGTGCCCAACCTGCACGAACAAGCCTCGGCCATCGCCGCCGAGGCCTACGGGCGCGTGCAGGGGCGGCTGGGCGTAGCCCTGGTCACCACCGGCCCGGGCGCCACCAACGCCATCACCGGCGTTGCCGGCGCCTGGATTGAATCCACACCTCTGCTGGTCATCTCTGGTCAGGTTAAACGCGCCGATCTGATTGGCAGCTCCGGCGTGCGCCAAATGGGGCCGCAGGAGGTGGATATCATCGCCATGGTCCGCTCCATCACCAAATATGCCGTGACCGTCATGGATGCCCGCTCCATTCGCGGCCACCTGGAAATGGCCGTCCACCTGGCCACCAGCGGGAGGCGTGGTCCGGTCTGGCTCGATGTCCCCCTCGACATCCAGGCCAGCCCCATCGACCCCGACGACTTGCCGGGTGATGAAACGGTCTCCACACTCCCGGCCCACGTCACCTCAGCCGACCTGGATGCTGAAGCACAAAAAACCCTGGCGCTGATCGATCAGGCCGAACGCCCTCTGCTGCTGGCCGGCCACGGCATCCGCCTGGCCGAAGCTGCACCGGAGTTCCAGAAACTCTACACCACCCTGAACATTCCCGTGGTGGCCACCTGGAACGCCATGGATCTGATCCCGTTCGACCACCCCTTGTGTGTGGGTCGTCCCGGAACGGTGGCCCTGCGTGCGCCCAACTTTGCCGTGCAAAACAGCGATCTGATCATCGCCATCGGCGCCCGGCTGGACAATGTGGTGACCGCGTTCAATCCCGCCGGCTTCGGACGCGAGGCCAAAAAGGTGGTGGTGGATGTGGATCCCCATGAACTGGCCAAACACCACATGCCCCTGGCCCAGGCCATCCAGGCCGATGCCAAGGCCTACATCGCCGCCCTGCTGCGGCACGGCAGCGGGCAGGCACCGCGCAAGCGCGACCCATGGCTTGCCCGCTGCGCCGACTGGAAGGCGCGCTATCCCACCGCCGATGGCCAGCCCTTCCCGGAAACAGGCGAGATCAGCCACTATCATCTGGTCAAGGTTCTCTCCGAGGAGATTCCCGAAGGAAGCCTGATCGTCACCGGCAGTTCCGGCCTGGGCGTCGAGGTCTTCTACGCCAATTTTCGCAATAAGCCGGGCCAGCGCATCTTTCTCACCTCCGGACTGGGCGCCATGGGGTACGGACTTCCCGCCCTCATCGGCGGCGGCATGGCCTACAAGGGCGCCTCCCTGGTGGGCATCGAAAGCGACGGCAGCCTGCACATGAACATTCAGGAGTTGCAAACCCTGACGGCCCAAAACCTGCCGGCACGGCTCTTTATCATCAACAATGCGGGCTATGCCTCCATTCGCAACACCCAGCGCAACTACTTCTCCGGGCGCTATGTTGGCACCGGCCCCGAGGCGGGGCTCCACCTGGCCGATCCGGGAAAAGTGGCAGAAGCCATGGGCATACCCAGCGTGCGCATCGACGATGCTCGCGACCTGCGCGATAAAATTCGCGCCGTTCTCGCACAACGCGGTCCCATTCTGTGCGATGTCCGGGTGGTGGCCAACGAGACGCTGTGGCCCAAATCAGCCGCCATCCCGCAACCGGATGGCTCGATGCTCTCCATGCCCCTGGAAGACATGTCCCCGCTCCTGCCACGTGATGAGCTGCGTGCCAACATGCTCATTCCCCTGGCCCCGGCGTCGGAACGTATTCCTTAACCTGCTCCCTGTCGTGGAGGGATGGACCCAAAATGGAACAAAGAAAACGGATCAGTGTGGTTGTGCCCTGTTTCAACGAAGAAGAAAATGTTGGCCCCATGTATGAGGCATTGCGCAAGGTTTTTTCAGGCCTCGACAAATACAATTTTGAAATCATCTTTATTGACAACTGCTCTACGGATGGGACCGTTGCCATTTTGAAGCAGTTGGCTGCCTCGGATCCCGACGTTAAAGTGATCCTCAATGCCCGCAACTTCGGTACGGTGCGGTCGCATTTTTACGGTATTCTTCAAACATCTGGCAATGCTGCCGTGACCCAGGCCGCTGATTTTCAGGAACCACCCGAGTTGATCCCCGAGCTGATCGCACAGTGGGAAAAGGGGTTCAAGATTGTCATAGCTGTCAAAAAAGGTGCAGAAGAGTCGCCATTCATGCAGTTCGTGCGCAAAATCTACTATGCAGCCCTCAGCAAGATCGCCGATGTCGACCTGGTGCAAAATTTTAATGGAGCCTGCCTGATTGACCGGCAAGTCGTCGAGATCGCCCGCAACATGGATGATCCCTATCCATACTTTCGTGGCATGCTCGCCGAGATTGGCCTGCCCAGGGCAGAGGTGCCTTACGTCCAGAAATTGCGCCGGGCCGGCAAAACAAAAAACAATTTCTTCACGCTCTACGACGTGGCCATGACGGGTGTCACCAGCCATTCCAAAGCGCCTCTGCGACTGATCACCTTCGTCGGTTTTTTGATGTCTGGCATTTGCTTCTTGATCGCGGCTGGTTACATGTTTTACAAGTTGATCATGTGGGAAAGCTTCCAGATGGGCATGGCGCCACTCATCATTGGCCAGTTTTTTGTCAATGGTATCATTCTGACTATTCTTGGTTTGTCTTTTGAATACATCGGAAGCATCAATATGCGTCTGCTTAAACGGCCACTTGTTATAGAAAAAGAACGCCTCAATTTCGAAAAAAACAGTACAGATTCTGCGAAATAGCCGTCCTGGATCGCTCATTAACTTATTTATAGGTCTGTTTGTTCAAAATGTTTTTGAATAGGCCTTGGTAGTAGCGCATCATGTTGGTGGGAGGGTGAGAGTTGAACGAGTCGAACCATAAACAACATACCAACATAAGAAAACGTTTTCTTCTGGTCATGCCACAGTTGGTTCAACAGGTAGGTGATGGCTACTCCTTTCCCCTGGGTATCGCTTATATCTCCGGCAGTCTGAAAGCAGCCGGGTTTGATGTTTACACCCTCAATCTGAACCATCGTGGGGGAGATGTCACGGAAAATATCCAAAAGGAAATTCGAGAAAAACGGATCGACGTTGTGGCAACCGGTGGCCTCAGCTTTCAGTACAACTCAATCCGGACCGTCGTCATGGCAGCCAAAGATGTGGACGCACGCATCATCACTATCGTGGGTGGCGGTATCATAACCAGCGACCCGGAACCAGCCATGGATGCTTTGGAATTTGTTGACTACGGTGTTGTTGGCGAGGGAGAATTGACTGCCGTTGAGTTATGTCACTATCTGGAAGATGGTGGCGATGCCAGTAAAATTAACGGCGTGATCTATAAAAACGGGGCAGGCTACCACACAACCCCCTCTCGCACGGAAATCCAGGATCTTAATGCGCTGCCATGGCCAGACTATGACGGATTTGAGCTGGAACAGTACCTTAACTTTACACCAGCCATCAGTGGCATCAATCGAACCAACACCGTCTTCATGATTGCCAGCCGTTCCTGCCCCTACAATTGCACCTTCTGTTTCCATACCACAGGACAAAAATATCGTCAAAGAACCATGGACAGTTTTTTTGAAGAGCTGGATTACATGGTCTCCCGCTATAAAATTGACTATTTGTGTCTGGCTGACGAGTTGTTTTCCACCAACTCGCACCGGGTGCGTTCGTTCTGTGAGCGCATTAAAAAATATGGTATTCGCTGGTGGGCACAGTTTCGCGTTGACAAGATATCGCCGGAACTGCTCGGCATGCTTAAAGAGTCCGGTTGCGATGTTATGTCCTTCGGCCTGGAGAGTGCTGACGACAACGTCCTGAAAAGCATGCAAAAATTCACCACCCGCGCCGATATGGAACGCACATTGAAAATGGTCTACGAGGCCGGCATATCGTTTGAAGGGGCGTTCATCTTTGGCGACATCAATGAAACCTGGGAAACAGCCAACAACACCTTGACATGGTGGCGAAATCATGCCCACTATAAAATTACGCTCAATCTCATCACAATTTTTCCAGGCACACCTCTTTACCATGATGCCTACCGAAGGGGCATCCTGAAAGACAAGGTCAAATTTTTGCGGGAAGGGTGCCCACAGATCAACGTTTCCAAACTCAGTGACGACGAATTCGCCGGGTTGGTGCGCATCATCATGGAATCACCCATAACTTTCCTCAAAACCTTGGATGATATACGCATTGATGAGGTCGATTATATCACTGGGCGGGTCAATATTACCGGAACCTGCACCGCCTGCCAACATAGGGGTGATTGGCCAAAAATCAAACTCATGGCAGCTACCTTTGTCTCCTGCCCGGAGTGTGGACAACGCTACAATGTTGTCCTTCCAAACGTCTTGCGCCAAAATGTTGAAGCCAACATTGAGAAGCTCCTCAAACGCTATGGCAAACTGGCTGTCTGGGGTATCAACTACCATACGGCAAGCCTGATCAAAAACTCCAAGGCGCTGCTGGGTTCCGGTGTTTTTCCCATCGATATCTCCTCAACCAAACGCATGATGGACCTCTACGGAAAAAAAATCTCTGCACCCGAAGTGCTGCGTGAAAAAAAAATCGAAGCACTCATCATTCTGATACCGGTCTACTTCAGCGAAATCGCCGGACATGTCCGCTCTACCTATCCGGAAGTGAAACAAATTGTGGATGTCTGTTCCCTGCTTAACCCGGCGTTTGAATGATCTTGGATACGGCGGCCAATCTGGAAAAGTCATGCTGCTGAAAATCGCGTTGGGTGACTTGTGGCGACAACATCAAAATGTCATTCGCTATCTCATTGGGGGCGCCTACAACACCCTTTTTGGTTTTCTGTTTTTTGCGGGTATCTACTACCTGTTTGCCGACGTTGTGCATTATCTCCTGCTGTCAGTTGTTTCACAGGTCGCATCCGTTACCAACGCCTTTTTGGTTTATCGACTGTTTGTCTTTAAATCCAAAGGAAATGCGCTCCGGGAATATGTTCGCTTTTATCTTGTTTATGGTGTCTCTTTCATTGTCGGCATCGTGTCGATGTGGATTATGGTGGAGGTTTTTGCCATCCATCCCATTGTCAGCCAACTCCTGATCCTGCTCTCCACCGTCACCATCAGCTATTTTGGACACAAAAATTTTTCCTTCAAGGGGTGAACACATGCGTTGCCGGGCCTGTACTGGATCTCTTCACACCCACCCCCTGTTGCGGCTGGAAGACATGCCCGATGCTGCCCAGTTTTTGCCCGACGCCGCAGCCTTGGCCAGCGAACGTGGCGCGGATCTCGACCTCCTCCAGTGTGCGGCCTGTGGTTTGATCCAGCTGGGCGGTGCCCCGGTTCATTACTATCGGGAGGTGGTTCGTGCGGCGGCCTACTCCCCGGAAATGGGCGCCTTCAGGGAAGAACAGTTACGCGGTTTTGCCCGGCAATTTGGTCTCGTGGGCCACAAGGTGCTCGAAATAGGTTGTGGAAAAGGGGAGTATCTCACCTTGCTGCAAAAGGTGGGCATGCAGGCCCATGGCCTGGAGTTCTCCTCCGCTTCTGTCGACCACTGCCGGGAACAAGGACTGACTGTCCATGCGGGATATGTCGAGAACGAAGAGACTCTTGTTCCGGATGCACCCTTTGCGGCCTTTTTCATCTTCAATTTTCTCGAACACATGCCTGATCCACGCACCTCCCTGCGTGGCATGGCCCACAATCTTGTCCCGCATGGCGTCGGACTGGTGGAAGTCCCCAATCTTGACATGATCCTGCGTCACAAACTCTTTTCGGAGTTCATTCGCGACCATCTGACCTACTTTACCCGGGCAACCCTGACCAACCTGTTGGCCATGTGCAGCTTTGAGGTGATCGACTGTCAGGAGGTCTGGCATGACTACATTCTGTCCGCCACGGTCCGGAAACGCTCCCCCACCGATGTCTCATCCCTGATTCAGCATCGGGAACACATTCACCGGGACATTCACCAATATCTGGACGGGTTCATGCCCCGCCGGGTGGCGGTCTGGGGGGCCGGCCATCAGGCGTTGGCGATTTTGAGCCTGGTCCGAATCCAGGATCGCATTCGTTATGTGGTGGACTCCGCCCCCTTCAAACAGGGACGCTTCACGCCCGCCACCCACCTGCCCATCGTCGCGCCACAACACCTGCTTGCCGACCCGGTCGATGGCATCATCGTCATGGCCGCTGCCTACTCCGACGAAGTTGCCAAACGGATTCAACAGCAGTATGATCAGGTCAAGGGGGTGGCCATCCTGAGGGATTACGGGTTGGAGATTGTGAAAAATCATGCGTAACCGTTCAGAACCCTTGCCAGGGTAGACTCGGATATGGAGATCTTGGTCTGGGTTTTGCCTCGAACCCCACCATGACGTTGTCCATGGCCCTGCCAGTGGGCCAGCTTTCTGGACTCCAATTCGTGACCGGGCGGTGAGTAGTTGCGACCATGCATACTCTGGAACGTGCGATCGCCGCAGTGGATGCGGCAGCCAACAACCCGAACGAAGGGTTGCCTGAGCCGGTTTTTCTCATGGTAAGTCGTCTGACCCCGATGGTCAACGTCGATCTCCTGATCCAGAATCCAACCGACGGGACAACCCTCCTGACCTGGCGAAATGACCGGTTCCACGGGGAAGGGTGGCACATCCCGGGTGGCATCGTCCGCTTCAAGGAGACCTTCGCCGAGCGGATTCATCAGGTCGCCCGCCAGGAGTTAGGCGCCAAAGTCCGCTTCGATCCCCAACCTTTGATGATTCAGGAGCCCATCGTCCGCGACCGCGCCGACCGTTCGCATTTTGTTTCTCTGCTTTTCGCCTGTTCCCTGACCCACCAGCCGGACGAATCGATGCGCTTTTTCAACGGCCAACCACAAGCCGGACAGTGGGCTTGGCATAAGGGATGCCCGGGGAATGTGCTGCCGATCCATCGACTCATGTATCGGCATGTGCTGGAATCAAAAACGATAGGCAACTGTTCAAGACCTTTTCAAGAAAGGCTTGGATATGAAAGCCTTTGTCAGGGCTTCGCCCCGAACCCCACCAGGACTCCGTCCTGGACCTGCCAGGGAGCCAGCCCCCTGGACCCCGATTCGTTACCGGGTGCTGAATAGTTGTCACAACAAACTGAAATGTGCGGCCTCGCCGAACGTTCGTGCCCATTGGAAAGGTTGATAGATCATGACCACTCAGGATGAGATGACCAGAGTGTCTGAGCAGAGCAAACGCAACAAACTGAAAGAAGAAAAGCCCTACGTCTACGACAAGGTCGTTCGCTACGAAGAGAAAGTCAAGCGGGGCGAGAGCATCGCCATCCTGCAATTTCAGTACGACTACACCTGCAATTTTCATTGCGAACATTGCTCCGCCGACAAATTCATGGTCAAAACGAAAAGCGCCAAAAATGCCGACAAGCGGCGCTTCTTCACCCTGGAAGATGTGCGGGAACTCTCCCGTCAGGGTGATGCGATGGGCTTGGCCAATATCGTCATCACCGGTGGAGAACCCCTTGTCTATCCTGATTTTGACAAGGTTGTCGAAGCCATCGACCCTGCCAAGTGGTATGTCACCTCCGACTCCAACGGTTGGCACCTCGACCTGAAGCGGGCGCGACATTTGAAATCCATCGGTGTGGATAAAATTCAACTTAGTCTGGACAGCTTCCGCCGCGAGGAACATGACAGGTTTCGTCAAAAACCCGGTTCCTACGATCGGGTTATTCGTGCCGTTGATGCCTGTCTGGAGGCAGGACTCAACCTGATCTTCCAAACCGTGCTTTGGAAAGAGCGTTGCTACTCCCAGGAGTTTATCGACATGCTGGAGTTCGGCCAAAGCAAGGGCGTAGGAACCTACGTCACCTTTGCCAAGGCCGTCGGGGCGTGGGAGGGACGCATGGAGGTTCTCTGCGGTGACGCCGAGTGGAATTACGTCCACGATCTCGAAAAAAAATATAATGTCTTCACCCACCTGACACCGGGTTACGGCATCGATGTCGGCTGCATCGCCGTCAAACGCATGGTCTCCATCACCAAATATGGTGATGTCATGCCCTGCCCTTATACCCATACGTCACTGGGTAACTTTTTTGAAGAACCCCTTGAAAGCATCATCAACCGTGGCCTGCGCATCAAATACTTTGGCTACGGTCAAAAGCACGTCTGCCTGGTTGGCAACAAGGATGACCCGTTCATCGAGGAGCGCAGTAAAAGAATGTATGGCAAACAGGTTCCGGTACCATTCAAGGAGGTCTTTGAGGATATCGATTTTGTCGATAACAAGTGCTGCTGACCAGTTCGGGCCGTGATCATCGTTTCGGTTACCCATGGGCATGGGGGTGGGGCTCTGCTTCAATTCTATCCAGGGAGAAGTGCGCGGCCCTTTTCCCTGGATTCCCGCCCCATTTTTTTTGAATGTAGTCATGGCCGAAAGGATGATCAAGATCGATGAGTGACGAAATGCGTAAAAATTTATTGTCTTTGTTGTTTCTTTCTTTGTTGTTCTTCCTGTATTATGCTCATGTCATGAATGCGCCTGTAACAAATGACGAGAGCTTTTTTGCGGGCGCTTCAGTATGCGCTGTCGATTACACGTTATACAAAGATTTTAATTATAATCATTTTCCAATCTATCCTTTATTTTTTTCGCAAATATTCAGCCATATTGATCATTCATATTTATTTATTGCAAGAATTTTTACGTGCGTGTTTGCCACACTGGCCGTGTTCGTTTTCTTCAAGGCTGCCAAACTTGTCGGTGGCACGCCCAGCGCTGCCTGGGTCACATCGCTTCTGGTGGCCACATCGACTCTGCACATGAGCACCTTCAAAACGGCTCGCAACGACCCCCCTGCCATTTTGCTTAATCTCATTGGCATTCTTGCAACCTTGACGGCCATCAATCAGGTCAAAAACAGGTCGCTTTTATATTTTTCAGGCGGCTTGGCCTTTGCAATGGCTATTGGGATGCGAGTCAGTTTTTTCTATTTTCCTGCGATCTTTCTGTTCTACCTGGTCTTTGAATCGCGTCAGAACTCTTTTCGGTATGATATAAAAAATATTTTCTTGCCTTTTGCTGCCGGAGGCGTGTCGGGCCTGACCCCGGTTTTGTATTATCTCATCGTCACCGAAGATGCTTTTATCAGAAATACATGTTAGTTGTTTATCCATGGCGAGCCATATGCTTGGAACCACGGATGTTAGAACCACTCTCAGTTATAAAATTTACCGCCACCTCACAAAATCGGGCATATGCAATGAATATCTTCTGAATTCACCGGAATATGACAAGATTGTAACATCACGGATCCGGCATTGATGCCGGAATGATCGATCCTTTAGAGCGGCTGATTGATGAGGTGTCCCTATGCAGGTCGTTATTCTATGTGGCGGGTACGGCACCCGGTTGCGCCAGGAGACCGAATTCCGGCCCAAGCCCATGGTCGAGATTGGGGGTAAGCCGATCATCTGGCACATCATGAAACTCTTTGCCCACTACGGCATGAAACAATTCATCCTGTGCCTTGGTTACAAGAGCTTCATGATCAAGGAGTATTTCATCAACTATGAAATGATGAACCGGGATTTTACCATTACCCTCGGCAACAAACATCACGTCCTGCTGCATCGCAGCCACACCGAAGATGATTATCAGGTCACCCTTGCCGATACCGGGTTGGAGTCCATGACCGGTGGCCGCATCAAGGCGGTTGAACGCTACCTCCAGGAAGATACCTTCATGGTCACCTACGGTGACGGCTTGAGTGATGTCAACCTTGAACAACTCCTGGCCTTTCACCGCAGCCACGGCAAACTGGCCACGGTCACCTCGGTCAACCCCCTCTCCCGCTTTGGCATACTCAAAGTCGGTGATGATGGCCAGGTGGCTGATTTCAGAGAAAAACCACGTGTCGATGGCAAAATCAGCGCCGGCTTTTTTGTCTTCAACCGTGCCGTGCTCGACTATTTGGACAAAGGTCCAGCCACCATACTGGAAGAAGAACCTCTCAGTCGCCTTGCCCAGGATGGCCAATTGATGGCCTTCCAACATGACGGCTTTTTTTACGCCATGGACACCTATCGGGAGTATCAATATCTGCAAAAATTATGGGACTCCGGTGCCCCGCCCTGGAAGGTTTGGTCACCATGAGCAAAATCGCCCAGTGGTATCGGAATCGCCGGGTATTGATTACCGGTCATACCGGTTTCAAAGGCAGTTGGTTGACACTCTGGTTGCACCACTGGGGTGCGCGTGTGTCCGGTCTGGCCCTCCCCCCTGCCACCCAGCCCAGCCTGTTCCATGTGCTAAAACTCCCGACCCGCATGGCAGGACACCAGGAGGGGGATGTCGGAAATATGGCCGCTCTGCGGCATGCCGTGGAGACTTCCGATGCCGAGGTCATTTTTCATCTGGCTGCCCAAGCCCTCGTTCGCCCCGGTTATCAGGATCCTGTCACAACCTTCCACACCAACGTCATGGGGGTTGTCAATCTCCTGGAGGTGGTCCGGCAACGACAACGCCCTTGTGTGGTCATCGTGGTGACCAGTGACAAGTGCTACGCAAACCATGAGCACGTCTGGGGGTATCGGGAGTGTGATCCCATGGGGGGTGACGACCCCTACAGCGCCAGCAAAGGCGCTGCGGAGCTGGTAGTTTCCGCCTACCGTCACTCCTTCTTCCCTCCAGGAAGGATATCCGGGCACGGTGTCGCCCTGGCCTCGGTCCGTGCGGGCAACGTGGTCGGTGGCGGAGATTGGGCCAAGGATCGGCTGGTTCCGGATATCGTCCGTGCTGTGAGCTCCGGATCATCCGTTTTTCTACGCAACCCCAAAGCGGTGCGCCCCTGGCAACATGTCCTGGATCCACTGCACGGCTACCTTGTCCTGGGTGAGCGTCTGGCAAACGCCCAGGATCAGGCAACAACCCTCTGTAGTGGCTGGAACTTTGCTCCATTCAACCAGGACACATCCGTCACGGTGGGCGAGATCACGCAACGCTTCACGGAACTTTTCTCCGCGCCGCCCTGGCAGTTTGACGCTGGTCATCACCCCCATGAGGCCCACACACTGCGCCTCTCCATCGATAAAGCCCTCAATGGCCTGCCCTGGCACCCCGTCTGGAATGTACAAACCACGATTGAACACACAGCGCGCTGGTATCAAAACCACCAGACAAATCCGGAAAAAATGCTGACCTTCAGCCTGGATCAAATCGACACATTCCTGCACGACAGCAGGCGAACACCTTAACCCATCAAGATGACACCTTTGTTATGGGAGCCCCTCCATGGAAGTGACCCTTATTGGCAGCGGGTTTGCTGCGTTGGCCGCAATCCACCGGTTGCGCCAGCTTGATCCGGGCCGCCGCATCAAGATCACCATGGTGGCGCCACGGGCTGAGTTTGTCTACCTACCCAGCCTGATCTGGATTCCCTCCGGCATGCGGAAGGGGTCGGATCTGCGCGTTGATTTGCAGGGCTTTCTTGACCGGATGGGGGTCGATTTTCATGCCGGCAGCGCCCGAGAGATTCAGGACGGGGGGCGGAGCGTGGTCACCTCGACCGGCGTCGTTGCCAATGATGCCTTGCTGATTGCCAGCGGGGCGGAGTATCTCCAGAAAATTCCTGGTGTTGGCCACACGCTCAACCCATGCTCCGGTATCGCTGCCGTCGACATGGTGCGGCGGCGCATCCAGACTCTGGAACGGGGTGTGATTGCCATGGGTTTTGGTGGCAATCCCCATGAGCCCACAGCGATTCGCGGTGGGCCGATGTTTGAATTTTTGTTTGGTCTGCACACCCAGTTGCGTCGCGAACGGCGGCGGGGGGCATTCAAGCTGGTCTTTTTTGCCCCCATGGCCGAACCGGGGAAACGGATGGGCCCCCGGGCGGTGGGAGGGTTGTTGAAGGCGATGGCCAAGCGAAATATTTATGCCCATCTCGGCCACAAGATCACCGCATTCGAGCCGCAACGGGTCAGCACGGAAGGGGGCGATATCCCGGCGGATCTGGTCTTGTTTCTGCCGGGCCTGACTGGTCCGTCCTGGTTGGCCAAAACCGGTCTTGCCCTTTCTCCGGGGGGATTTTTACAGGCCGATGCACAGGGCCGGGTGGCGGGTGGCGAGCGGGTCTATGTCGCTGGGGATGCTGGAAGTTTTCCGGGACCGGAGTGGCGGGCCAAACAGGGGCACATGGCGGAGTTGCAGGCGCGGGCCGCCGCTTCCAACATCTATGCCGAGCTGACGGGTCACGCAGCGCAACACACCTTCCGCACCGAATTGATCTGCATTGTCGATACCCTCAACCAGGGGATGCTGGTCTCCCGGTTCAAGAGGTTCAGCCTCATACTTCCTCCCACCCCGCTGATGCATTGGGTCAAGGAGTGGCTGGAATGGCGCGCCCTGCGGCCCTTTCGGTCATTCGGGAAGGATACGTCCTTGCGATAGTGGTCCTACGGGGTCGGTAACCATGTCGGCGCCCTTCCAAAGAAGTTGGGTGGTGCCCGACATTGACCTAATTGCCTGATGTGGCGTAAATTTTCTCTGACA
>JADGBZ010000023.1 GCA_015231175.1 Magnetococcales bacterium
CGCTTTTTGCGTCCCCGTCATATGTCAAGCCTCAAAAAACTTGAACATCGAGTTTTCAAGAGGGTTTGTAGAACACCCGAAAGTGGAATCCAAGAAAGCCAACGCCATTGAGGATAACGCAGAAACGGCTAAGTGGTTGATGCCAGCAGGACACTATGCTGTCGTCCGCAGACTTTCCTCGAAGGAGGAAAAGCGCCGGATTGTTCCTGCTGTGTTCGATCCCAACAGGATCCCATGTCCCGGTGGCAAGGTCGGCTTCGAGAACCACTTGAACGTTCTTCACGAGAGGAAAAAAGGGCTGCGTCCAGATGTGGCCCGGGGCCTTGCTGTCTACCTCGGATCGACTTTGGCGGACCAATGGCTGCGGCGTTTCAACGGACACACTCAGGTCAACGCGGGCGACTTGCGGGTGCTTCGTTATCCCGACATGGATACCCTGGTGAAATGGGGTAAACGCATCGGTACAGTTCTTCCGCGCCAGGAGGAAATAGACGATATGGTAGAGGAAGCGGTTCGTGCCAAGCAAAATAGATGAGGCGATGGAAATCATCGCATCCCTTGGGTTTCCAAGGGCACAACAAAATGAGCGATCGGCTCTTTCGTTGCTTGCCTTGGTCCAACTTCGCGAGAATGGTTCGTGGCAAAAACTTTCTGATCCGAAACTCGGCATTCGGGCAATCCTGGATTTTTGTCGCAACGATTACGGCAAACCTTACGCCGAGAACTCGCGTGAGTCTTTCCGCAAGGAAACGATGCACCAGTTTGTGGCAGGTGGTCTTGCTTTCCAAAATCCTGACGAACCCGGTCGTGCCCCGAACAGCCCAAAGTGGTGTTACCAGATTGCTCCAAACGCAAAGATCATGCTGGAAAGTTACGGGACTTCCGCCTGGAACAAAACTCTCGCCACCTATTTGGCGAAATCGGTCACCTTGGCAGAGAAATACAAATGTGAACGGGAGATGGCCATGGTGTCCTGTGTCCTTCCTGAGGGGGAGACGCTGAGGTTATCACCTGGATCTCATAGTGAACTGATCAGGGATATTGTCGAGCAGTTTGCCCCCCGTTTTGCCCCTGGAGCACGTCTTGTCTACATTGGAGACACTGGCAACAAGGGTGTTGTTTTCGACGAGGACCACCTTGCAACGCTTGGTGTTGTTGTTCATGAGCGAGGCAAAATGCCAGACGTCGTCATTCACGACGAAAAACGAAACTGGCTTATCCTTGTCGAGTCCGTGACCAGCGTTGGGCCGGTGGATGGGAAACGTCATGCCGAGCTTCTCCATCTTTTCGCGGCGTCAAAAGCCGGGATGGTTTTTGTGACCGCCTTCCCCGACCGCTTTTTGATGGCCCGCTTCTTGACAGATATTGCATGGGAGACCGAGGTATGGGTGGCTGATAATCCAAGCCATCCCATACACTTCAATGGCAAGCGGTTTCTTGGTCCTTATGGGAAGCAGAGGAACTGAAGTTTTTCAAGCGTTTTCTTGCCGGGTGCCAGCCCCCTGCATGCACCGGTGCAACCGTTCCGCCTGTAGGCAAAAGGCATCCAATCTGGCATCGATGCGTTGTGGAAAGGCGCCACCGTCCGTTTCGATGGCCAGGAAGGGGAGGGAGGGGTTTTTTTCCAGGAGGGCAGCCAAAGGTTTTTCACCGGGGCAGGCGGCGACTTTGTTGGCTGGCGTCAAGGCATCCACCATGACGGCTTCGGCGATCCGATTGGGCAGACAGCCGAAAGGGGCGATGGCAATCACGCCGCAGACACGCGACGCAACTTCCAGAAGGCCACTGCCCACGGTCAGGATGGTCTCTCCGGCCAGGGCGGGTGAAACAAATTTTTCTCCAGCCCGGATGATCTCCGGCAATGGTGGCGGGTTGTGAACCAGCAGACCGGATTTGAGCAGAATCCGGCGCAGGCGCCGTTCGTCACGCGCCATGACTTTTTTGCGCAAGGCAAACACCATTTTCTCCCACACTGACATGTGACCATCCACCTGGCCAGCGTCCACCAGGGCGTTGGAGTAGTGGACCCATTCGGCAATGCCGGTGGGGAGGGTGGCAAAGCCCCGTTCGGCCAGGCGTTGCACCAGGAACCCACGGGAAAAGGGGTCGCGCCGGACATAGATCTCCCCCGAAAGCGCTACCAGGGGAACCTCCTCAACCGGGCGGCGCAGAGGGATGGCCGCCAGCCTGGCTGCCGCACTGGTCAAGGCCTTCTCCAGGGCCGCCAGGGTGCCAGTGGCCATGGCGTCCAGGACAGGACGCCACGTGTGCTGCAATGTCGTCAGGGCCGCTTCAGGCTCTTGGGCATTGGCCAATAGCATGGCGCGCACCTCCTCCATCATGTCAGCCAGAAGAATGCCCCACCAGGTGAACCGGGAAAAACGTGTTCCCAATCCACCGTAGGAATTTTCCGAGGTGAGCGAGAGGAGAAAAACATCAGGCTTGGCCAAACGACGCACCAAATCTTCCATGAAGATGGCATATTGGCCAAAGCGGCAGGGTCCAGAGGCCGTCGGCATGAAATAAAGCAAAATTTCATGCGGGTCGGTGCGGGTTTCCAGGTGTTGCACCAGCATGCCGGTGGTCAGGATCAGGGGAAGACACTCGCGCCCCGAGACATGGGCGCGTCCGCGTTGCAAAACGGTGGCATCGGCGGCCCCATGGCCGATAGCATGAAATCCCACCAGGCGCAAAGCGGTGGTCAGGGCTTCCGTGAAAAACAGACCGACCCATGGAACCAATACCTTGACCCGGGGATCGCTGGCTGGAATCTTGGCGCCGGAGGCGGTGATGACCCAGGCGCGGCCATGACGAAAAAAGAGACGCGCCGGAGGAAGATGCGCGGTCGCAACCCCGGGTTGCGCTGCAACAGGTGGGCGCGGCATTTTTTCAAGAATGGATGTGGCTGCCCAGGTGTTCGGTAACGCATCGGGGTCCAGGGGGCTGGCTCCCTGGCAGGTCCAGGACAGCGTCCTGGTGGGGTTCGGGGCGAAGCCCTGACAAAGGCTTTCATATCCAGGCTTGTCTTGAAACGCATCGGGGTCCAGGGGGCTCGCTCCCTGGCAGGTTCGGGACAGCGCCCTGGTGGGGTTCGGGGCGAAGCCCTGACAAGGGCTTTCATATCCAGGCTCATCTTGAAAGGGTGCTGAGTTGTGACGCATGGAGATGCCTCGTTCTTTTGAGGCAAGGTTTGCCAACGCCACTTTCTGGTGACCCACCACGACATCCAGAAAAGCCTCGATGCGGGTCTCCAATCCGGCATCCGCCGTGTGACCGTCCAGTTCCAGGATGAGAAAAGGCTTGTGTTGAGCCTCCATGATCTCCCGAAAATAGCCCAGGATGAAGGAATCCGGTCCACAGCCAAAATAGGTGATAAACACGCCGAACAGACGGGGATGACGGGCGGTGAAACGGGTCGCCTTCAAGAGCTTTTGACCCAAACCCCAGTACATGTTCTCCTTGGCAGGGTCGGCATGGGCGGGCAGTTGGTCAAAGGCCAGAGTGGGCATCCCCCGCGTGGCAAATTTGGTGGAGATGCCCAGGTTGGCATCCGGCGTCAACCCTCCATAGGGTCGTGAAAACAGAACGATGCCGGTCTGTTCCGAATGTTGTTCCAACGTTGCCAGGGTACGTTCCCCCTCGGCCAGGAGCGTTTGTTCCCAGGCGCGCTGTTTTTGTGCGGCGGTTTGCCAGGCCATCGCAGCCAAGCTGAGGGAGATCCCCATCTCTCTGGCCATCTCCATGAGGGGCGCCACACCCCCTTCCAGACCATGCGTAAAATCCAACAGGGGTGACAGGATACGCACACCGCGTTGCTGCAAGGCGGTCAACTCGGGGCGAAAGGCGGCCTGCACATAGAATGGTTCGGCCTGCACGATGGGACATGCCTGGGAAAAGGTGTGTCCGGGCTGCGCCGGTACCGCCCGAAAATGGGGCAGGAACAGATAGTCCGGCGGATCATCCAGGTTGAGAAGGGTATGCAGATAGCCATGGGCCAACTCGGCAGGATGACAGAGAGCGGCGTTGCGCCGTTCGATTCCTGCCGGCGAGCACGTCTCCGGCACCAGGGGTTGCCACCCCAGGGCGGCGAAAAAATGGGTATAGAGGGGTTGAAATTGATGCAACATGAAACTGCGATTCAATCCCACCCTGCCCCGTGCGGCTTTGACCTCCATGCGGCTGGCGGCAAGTTGCGTGTCACGTCGTGCCATGACCCGGTCCAAGGCGGCTGCATCGACGCGCAGGTGTTGTCGGGCGTTGACGTATTTGTTGCAGGCTCCGCCAAAAGGCACCCGATGCCCCTCCACCTCGAACACGGCGATGTCGCAATGGCGATCACAGGCCATTTGGGTGCCGGGGCAGGTAAAGTGCCTGGTTATGTGAATCTCCTTGTCGGCCAGTTTTTGCAGATCGAAATGTCCGGCTGCCATGGTGGCATCCCGGAGACGCCGCTCGATCTGCAAAGCCACTCCCAGGGCCCCCATCAGGCCGGGCTCAGGGGGCACGACGATGGGAACGCCCAGGAGGCCGGCCATGGCCAACGGCACGGCATGGTTGTAACAAACGCCGCCCTGCATGAAAACGCGCCGTCCCACCGGGCGTTGTCCCTTGACCCGATGCAGATAGTTGATCCCGATGGCATAGACCAGGCCGGCCACGATCTCTTCCCGGGAACAACCGGAGTGAACGGCATTGTTGACATCCGTTGCGATAAAGGCGGCACACTGGTCGCTGAAGGTTGGTATCCGTTCACCCCGCATGGCCGCTGTGGCGATCTCTTGCAGGGAGACTCCCAGGGTCTCCCAGGCGGCCTCCTCCAGGAAGGAGCCGGTGCCCGCCGCACAGGCTTCATTCATGGCATAATCGATGGGAACGCCGTGGGCCAGGCGGGTGTATTTGGCATCCTGGCCGCCGATTTCAAACAGGGTTTCCACCTCCGGGTCAAAGTGGGCAGCCGCTGTGGCGTGGGCGACGATTTCGTTGATGATGCCGGTCGCATGGGCGTGCAACCCGGCGATCTGGCGACCGGAACCGGTGATGCCCAGGCCCTCGATCACCACGTCGCTGGCGTCGGGAAGGGCTGCGGCAAGTTGTTGCCGGATGGCCCGATAACAGGCCCGGGCCGCCCCAACCGGGTCACCGTTGGTTCGCAGGTAGATCGCGGCCAGAAAGGCTTGATCGTTGCTGCGCAACAAAACCGCCTTGGTGGTGGTGGAGCCGACATCCAGGCCCAGGACGCAGCGATCCCCCGGGTGGGGCGTTTGTCGGGAGAGGGTCTTGGATGTGACCAGATGGGCATGCGTGGCGAGGGGAGGAAGGGAACTGAATGTCTGGGTGCGTTGCAGAATGAATTGATCCCGGGCAGGCAGGGGCAATGTGACATGCGTCATGGCCCATATGGCAGCGCCCAGGGCTTCGAAACAGGTCGCCCAGGAGGAGACCGCCACTTGTGGATGTTCCCGGCGCAGGTACTCCAGCATGAGCCGGTTGCGCGTCACCCCGCCTGTCAGCAATACCGCTCCCGAGGTGCGTGCCTTGACGAGCAGTTCCATCACTTTGCCAGCCATCATGCGGCACAGGCCGGCAACGATTTTTTCCCGATCCACCCCCTTGTTGGCCGCGTGGGTGCAGTCGGACTTGCAAAACACGGAGCAGCGCCCGGAGACCGGATAAGGGTCGGCAACCCATGGCAGGGAGACGGCAGCTTCCAGAGAGATGCCCAGACGGCGGACCTGCTGCAAAAAAAACTCCCCGGTTCCCGAGGCGCAGGTGCTGCCGGCCACAACACCGGATATCTGACCGCCTGGTGTGAGGGGATAGACGAGAAACCCTTCCCCGCCCAGCGCCAGCACGGCCTGGAACCCACGGCCTTGAATATCCGGCAGGGTCAAGGCCTGTTCCACGGCCCAGGGTTCGGGAATACGTGTCAGATTGACCCGCTGGGAAAAACGCCCTCCGGTGACCGCCGCGCCGGCAAATGACTCCTCCTGCCAATGGGCGAGCAGGTCGCGCAAGTGGGTTTCCGGGTCACCCAGATGGGCGCGAGATGTGCTTTCGACCACCTGCCAGGGAGAATCTTCGGCAGCGTCGATGCAATGCTCCAGGACCACAGCCGAAATCGTTGCAGCGCCGATGCAAAGCCCCAGAGTGCGTCTTTGTCTGGACTTGTCGGGGTGTTCCATGCGACTCTTCTGAGACAGATGCGACCTCCTTTCCTGCAACAGATACACGCCATGGGTACGATGCCCATCCCGGTCGAAAGAGACGACCTGACCGCCAGCCGACCATCTTAACAAAGATGGCAACGATTCGGCACCCTTTCAAGAAAAGCTTGGATATGAAAGCCTTTGTCAGGGTTTCGCTCCGAACCCCACCAGGACTTTGTCCTGGACCTGCCAGGGAGCCGGCTCCCTGGACCCGACTCGTTGCCGGGTGCCGAGTAGTTTCCGGCCATGAATGAAAACCTGACGAAGCAGAATCCAGGGGACAGGCCTCCTGGCGGGCCCGGAGAGGCGCTCCGGGATCCTGACCAGCACCCGCCGATTTTTGTCTCCATCGCCAGTTATCGCGATGTGGATTGTGTCCAGACCATGACCGACCTTTTTGCCAAGGCGACTTATCCGGAGCGGGTACATGTGGGGGTTTTGTGGCAAGTCGCCCCCGAAGATGGTGAGATTTTTACCCAGGTTCCCGAACGTTGGCGTGAGAACATCCGGGGCGAGGCCGTCGATGCGGGAAAAAGTCTGGGGGTGTGTTGGGCGCGCCACCGGATCCAGGAGCGGTTTTGGCAGCACGAGCCGTTTTATTTCCAGATCGACAGCCATTGTCGTTTTGATCCGAAGTGGGACGAACGGTTGCTTGCCATGTTGCGCCAGGCCCCCTCGGGGCGGGCTGTTCTCTCCACCCATCCCAACGCATTTCATCCACCTGATCAATTGGTGCGCAACGGATTGCCCATCATGAAGGCGGGACGCTTTGATGACCATGGTACGTTGATTCCCGTGGCCAAGATGATCTCCCTGGAACATCGTCCGGCCCTGCCCATCTCTTCGCCTTTCATCGGGGCAGGTTTTTTGTTTGCTCCGGCGTCCATCATCCAGGATGTGCCCTATGACCCTTTCCTCTATTTCCATGGCGAAGAGATCACGTTTTCCGTGCGTCTCTGGTCCTGGGGATATGACCTTTTCACCCCCAACGACGTTCTGGTTTTTCACGACTATGGCACGACGCGGGGGCGCCGGCGTCATTGGGACGATCATGTGGATTGGACGCGGATCAACCGCCGTGCCGTGGCCCGGGTGCAACATGTGCTCGGTGTGCAAACATCCACGGACCCGGATGCCATCCAGCAACTGGAGCGTTATGGCCTGGGTGAGGTCCGCTCCCTGGATGAGTATGAAACATTTGCCGATGTGGATTTTCGCAAGCGTCGTATAGGTGTTCGCGCCACGGATGCCCACTTTCCTCCGGCCCCCTCCACCCGGAAGGAGGCGCTGACCATGCGGCGCAGTTTTACCCACATCTACCGGCAAAACAAGTGGCGGGCGCCCGAGACGCGCAGCGGGCCAGGCTCCGCCCCCCTGGTCACGGCGGCCTTGCGGGACCGCCTGGCAGGGCTTTGGCAGGAACTGAATGTACGCATTTTGGTGGATGCCGGTTGCGGAGATGTACGCTGGCTGGAGGCCATCACGCCCCGGGTTGCTTTATACCTTGGTTTCGATCTGGTGGAAGATTTGATCGCCAACAATCGTATTCTGTTTGGTTCGCGCAAAAACCATTTTTTCAATGTTGCCGATATTACACAGGATGTGTTTCCCCGGGGGGATCTCCTGCTCTGCCGCAACACGTTGACCCACCTTCCCAACGCCCTTGTCCAGGCGGCCCTGGACGTATTTTGGGCCAGTGGCACACGTTATCTGCTCTTGACCACCTTTCCCGGCGCCGGCAATACGGAGATCGAGCCCGGCCATTGGCGCAAGATCGATCTGACAGCGCCACCTTTCTCCCTTCCTCCTCCTCTCAGGATGGTGCAGGATGGCAGCCCGGCCAATGGTTGCTACCTGGGATTGTGGGAGAACTTGAAGAGTCGTTGAATGGTTATGGGTAACGATGCCGTGAGAGGATTGGGGATGCGGACTTTTCCTGGAGTGTTGTCGATCATTCTGCTGATGGTGTTGTTCCCTGGAGGCAACCTCCGGGCCGAGCAGAAAATGTGGTTCGTCCACCCTGTCTCCTTCCCGGCTGCCAGACTGGAGAGCGTGCGCCTGGCAGATGACAAAAAGTGCGGGGAGAACCAACTCCGTGTCGAGGAGTTGTTTGCTGTCGCCGGTTATGATCCCGCCGAGCTGCTCCTGGTCCGGGAGTCCGAGACAGGCTCCATGGATCGGGTGCCCGTGCAATGGGTCGATGCGGCTGGCCGCATCGTCCACACCTATTGTGCGGACCGCGATATGGATACAACTGTAAAAGCCTGGTTTTTGCGTTACGATGGCCACGCGACCCCACCCCTGGGTTACCGGATTCAGGTCAGGGGGAACGCCGCAGAGGGGTCACCCACCCCGCTGGTGCCGCTGCACCGCAAAACCCGCTACCAACAGTTTGCCAGCAAGGAGCAACCGGAAAAAGGCACTTGCTGCTGGCACTATGTTTACACCTACTATGACCAACCCTCCGCTGAAAAATTAACCTCTCTGACCATCCCCCTCACCATCAAGGAGGCGCCAGAGGCTGGAAGCCACATGTATTTCCAGTTTCACACGGCCATCAATTCTGTCAGATTTTATTTTGGGTTGCAGACTGACTTGTTCAACAAGGGAAAAAGTCAGGGGGCAGGTGCGATTTTTTCGCGTTGGGATACCCAGGATTCTGCCGATCTTGAGGTTGCACCGGGTGGCTTTGCCGAGATTGCCGCCCATGAGGGACGTTTTGTGGGGGTGCGTCGGGTGGTTCCCTGGGGAGCGGGCCAGTGGAATCTTCAGTTGAACGTCCGCGACAAAAAAGAAACGGGCAACCCTGATCACCTTTGGCTGGAACTGACCCTCAACAGGCTTGATGGCAAAATGGAGTCGCCTTTCGTCGTGGGTTCCTTGCGCTTTCCCGGACGGATGGCCAACCTGACCAGGGAGTTGACCGTGGTTGCTGAAAGTTATGCGTTCAGCTCCACCCGCAGCGCCAACGTTTGGCAGGTGCCCCCTTTTGATCTGTTTGTGCACCCCCCCCAATTTAACGGGAAACCCTTCGCAACATTGCCCCGGATCACCTACCCGGAGAAAGCCCCGCGCATCGTCAAAGCCGTGATACAAGATAATGGCGTGCGGTTGCACAGGGATGGGTTGTTGCGGTAGTTGTTCTTTGCCGGTTGTGATAAAAGGAGCCCATGCATGGAATCCAAGGCGGAAGGGCAGCGTTTATTATCCCTGTGGCGAGGTCTGGCCCCGCCGGATCGGGAGACTTTGTTGCAGTTTGCGGAGTTTCTGACGGAAAAAAGTCGCAGAAACGCAGTTCCGGAGGTTGTCGTGCCGGAATATCCCCTGAATATTCCGGCCCCGCCGGGTGAAAGCGCTGTCAAGGCATTGAAGCGTTTGAAAAAAAGCTACCCGATGATCGATGCCGACATCTCTTTGCTGGAGAAGGCCTCGCAGATTCTCATGCAAAAGGTATTGGGTGCCCCGGACAAGGAGGTCATCGAACAGATGGAACGACTGTTTCAGGAACATTACCGCCAGTGGCAGGAGGGGCGTCGGCCTCAGTGAAAGCGCCCCGGCACGATCTGCCCATTTTCCATATGGGGTGGCTCATACTTGCCTTGGGGTGTGTTGGGAGTTTGCACGATGCGTTCGATTCCCAACGCAAGGAGCATAAGCAGCAACAAGGCGAGGAGCCACTTGCCTTGCTGCTCCAGGGACCATTTTCCGGAGTGTGGTTGGATGCCTTCTTTCTGCGGAACAAAGGCGCGCCAGAGCAACCTGCCCCCCAGAATCATGGCCACCAGAGCCAGAAGCGCCAAACCGATGATCGTCACAATACGCATGTTTTACCAACCGGGCAACCAGAAGAGGAGGGCGGAGTGTCGAGCAATTCGACAAATCGTTGGATGATGCTGGCCGTGGCTCCCCAGATGACATGCTCCTGGTAGAAGTAACGGTGATGGACAAAGCCGGAATCAGCGTCGATGATGGCTTCGTGTCGGGCAGGATCCTGGAACAATTCCAGTGGCACGGTCAAAATCTGGGCCACCTCCTGGAGCGCCGGGCGCAACCGAAGAGGGGTTTGCAACTGCCCGACGAAGGGGTGAATCAGAAATCCGGTGGAGAGCGTCACCCGTTGGGGAAGGGATCCCAAAATCTGGACGGTATCGGGGCCAATGCCCAGCTCTTCGTGGGTTTCCCGCAAGGCCGTGGCGAGAAAGCTGCCATCCTCGCTCTCCCACTTGCCGCCCGGAAAAGCGATCTGCCCCTTGTGGTGCGAAACCGCCTGGGTGCGGCGAATCAGCAGCAAATCCCAGTGGTCTTGATCCCGAATCAGGGGTACGAGAACCGCAGCCAGACGGAGAGAGGGGGAGGAAACATCGACCTTGGGATCCATGCAGTCATGTGGCTCGCCATGCAGCAACCGGTCCGAGATGACTGCGGGGGAGAGAGCAGAGAGGGTCACGTGAAGCCCCCCCCAGCCACAACATGTTCAGCAGTGGGAAACGGTAACGTCAAGAGTATAAACCAACCTGGGGAGGCTCGGGGCTGACGGGAGAGCCTTTGAAGCGAATATCCAGGTGGCTTTTCAGCATGCCGATGCAGAAGCGTTTGGCATAGACCTCACACTCGCGGCATTCCTGGGAATTTTCCGTACATTCGTTTTCCCTGTTGGCCCAACAGGGGGCGTTGTTGTCGGTAATCACCGGGCAGTTTTGCTTGCCTGTAAAGTGGCACTCCCGGGTTTCCCAACAAGGAATCAGCGACATCAACCGCCGGATGCCCGGAATGCTGATGCCCGATTTGATCAGCTTGCGCAACTCCACAAGCCATTCGACATCCCGTTTGCTGAAGGATCTCGTTCCGGCTCGATTTTTGTGGGCGATGAACAAACCTTCCCGCTCGTACATGTGAATGGTGCGAATGGAAATACCCAGCTTTTCGGCGACCACGCCGATTTTAACCATATCATCCGTTGGCGTCAAAGGTGTTTCCATGTTCTGCGCAGCGCTCCCGCCTTTCACGCCCCTTGCCGCGATATGTGCCACCATTTTCCCGCTCCCCATTTTTTTGGTCCGACCAACCCGACGGCCAAGCATCGTATGTAACCACAGGACGCATTGGCAACCGGATGGTAACAACATTCAGCAAAATGTTACGTGAATAATATATACCATTCTCTCCTCCAGGAAGCAAAAAAAACCCCGCCTGGAGTGATCCAGGCAGGGTGGTATGCGGTAAGTTACAACTACGACTTGTTGATATTGAAGAAGACTTCACGGCCCCGGTATTGTGCGGAAGCGCCCAGCTCCTCCTCGATGCGGATGAGCTGATTATATTTGGCAATGCGGTCGGAACGGCTGAGGGATCCGGTTTTGATTTGACCAGCGTTGGTTGCCACGGCGATATCGGCGATGGTGGCATCTTCGGTCTCGCCGGAGCGATGGGAAATGACCGTGGTGTAACCGGCGCGATGGGCCATTTGGACGGCATCCAGGGTTTCGGTCAGGGTACCGATCTGGTTGACCTTGACCAGGATGGAGTTGGCAATATTTTTCTTGATCCCTTCCGACAGGATTTTCGGGTTGGTGACGAAAAGATCGTCCCCCACCAACTGGACCCGCTTGCCCAGGACATCGGTGAGCTTTTTCCAACCATCCCAGTCGGACTCATCGCAGCCGTCTTCGATGGAGATGATGGGATAGCGGTCGCAGAGTCCCTTGTAGTACTCGATGAGTTCGTCCACACCCATGGAACGGCCCTCACCGGAGAGGTTGTATTTTTTGCTCTGGCTGTCGAAAAACTCGGAGGATGCGCAGTCCAGGGCCAGGGCGATATCCTTGTTCAGGCCGGGCTCGTAACCGGCTTTCTGGATGGCCTCGATGATGACCTGCAAGGCCTCTTCGTTGGATTTCAGGTTGGGCGCAAAGCCACCTTCGTCACCGACGCCGGTGTTGAGATTTTTGCCCTTGAGAACCTTTTTCAGGTTGTGGAACACCTCGGCGCCCATGCGCACGGCCTCGGCCATGCTCTTGGCCGTCAAGGGCATGATCATGAACTCTTGGATGTCGACGTTGTTGTCGGCATGGGAGCCACCATTGATGATGTTCATCATGGGGACTGGCATCAATTTGGTGTTGGCCCCGCCGAGATAGCGATAGAGCGGCAATCCGGCCTCTTCGGCGGCGGCTTTGGCCACGGCCATAGAGACGCCCAGAATGGCATTGGCGCCCAGGCGGGATTTGTTCTCGGTGCCGTCCAGTTTGATCATGGCGGCGTCGACGGCGTTTTGATCACCCACTTCCATGTCGGCGATGGCGTCGGCGATTTCACCATTCACTGCCTGGACGGCCTTCTGCACCCCTTTACCCAGGTAGCGTTTGTTGTCACCATCACGCAGCTCCACGGCCTCGCGGCTGCCGGTGGAGGCTCCGGAGGGCACTGCGGCCCGTCCCATGTAGCCGTCTTCGGTGAGGACATCCACTTCGACGGTGGGGTTGCCACGGGAGTCGAGGATTTCCCGGGCGTGTACTTCGATAATTCCACTCATGCTTTTCTCCTGCACAATGCGGTTGACGATATCAAGAAGATCAAGGTTTCCAGACCAGATCGGGTTTGCGTGCCGCCACGGTGTCATCCAGGCGTTTGACCGGGGTGGCATGAGGGGCACGGCGCACCATATCCGGGTTCGTTTGGGCCTCCTGACGAATGGCTGTCATGGCGGCCACGAAGCGGTCCAACTCTTCCCGGCTTTCGGTCTCGGTTGGTTCGATGAGCATACACTCCGGAACCAGCAACGGAAAGTAGATGGTTGGGGCATAGAATCCATGGTCCAGAAGTCGTTTGGCGACATCCAGGGCGGAGACGCCAAAATCATGGGCTTCATGACGCAGGGTCAGGATGAACTCATGGGTTGCCCGGCGCTGCGGAAAGGCGACCTGAAAGCCTGCCTGTTGCAAACGAGCCATCAGGTAGTTGGCGTTGAGGGTGGCGTGATCGGCAATGCGTTGCAGGCCGGCGACACCCGTCAGCCGTAGGTAGGCATGGGCGCGCAACAGGATGCCGACATTGCCCTGAAAGGTTGAAACCCTGCCCATGGTCTGGGGGCAATCTTCCTCTTCCAGCAGGCGATAACCCTCTTCACCCTTACCCAACAGGGGGATGGGCAGGAAAGGTTGCAGACGGGCATGGGCCAAAATGGGGCCGGCCCCGGGTCCGCCACCACCATGGGGCGTGGCGAAAGTTTTGTGAACGTTCAGGTGGACGGCATCGAAGCCCATATCGCCGGGACGGACCCGTCCAACGATGGCATTCAAGTTGGCGCCATCGTAGTAGAGCAGTCCGCCGGCGGCATGCACCACCTGGGCGATCTCCCGTACCCGGCGCTCAAAGACGCCCAGGGTGGACGGATTGGTCAACATGAGACCGGCGGTCTGGGGGCCGACCGCTTGCCGCAAAGCGGCCAGATCGACATCGCCGTTACCATCGGTGGGAATCTCCCGCACCGTAAAGCCGCACAGGGTGGCGGTGGCCGGGTTGGTGCCATGGGCCGCGTTGGGAACGAGTATTTCCGTGCGTCCCTTGTCTCCCCGGGCATGGTGATAGGCCCGGATCATGGCGACTCCGGCAAATTCGCCATGGGCTCCGGCCATGGGGGCCAGCGAACACCCCGCCATGCCGGTGATCGACGTGAGCATCTCCTGGAGTTCATACAGGGTGGCCAGGACTCCCTGACCATGGGACGCCGGAGCCAGCGGGTGGCGCTGCTGAAAACCCGGCAACGTGGCCACGGTATGGCACCCGCGCGGGTTGTACTTCATGGTGCAGGAGCCAAGCGGATAAAAGTGGGTGTCGATGGCATAATTCAACTGCGACAGCCGCGTATAATGGCGCACGGTCTCCAGTTCGGACACCTCCGGCAGAAGCGGGGCTGATCGCCGCAGAAAACGCTCCGGGATATCCTCCAGGGGGGATGGCGTAACATCCGGCAGAGCGGGCATCTGGATCAGGTTGCGGCGACCGGGCCGGCTTTTTGCGAAGATCACCATGTCACATCTCCAGAATTTTTTGCAGCCGGGTGGCAAAATGATCCATGGCCTCCGGGGTATGGCACTCCGTGGTACACACCAGGAGGCTCTCACCGAGAGCGGGATAATCCTTGGTCAAGGGGTAGCCACCGGCGATACCCTCGCGAGCCAAGGCCTCCACGACCGTGGCGACGGGACGTGGCAACTCGATGACGGCCTCGTGGAAGCGGGGACGGTCGAACAGAACCTTGACCCCCGGAATGGCAGCCAGGCGTTCCAGGAGCAGGCGCAGATGGGCATGACAGGCAAGCCCGACACGCCGCAGCCCTTCCGGTCCGAGCAGGGCCATGTGGATGGTGGCGGCAATGGTCATCAACCCCTGGTTGGAGCAGATGTTCGAGGTGGCCTTGGAGCGGCGGATATGTTGTTCCCGCGCCTGGAGGGTTAGCACGAAACCGCTCTTGCCTTCCCGATCGGTGGTGCGCCCGACGATGCGGCCCGGCATTTGACGGAGCAGGGGCGTTTTGGCGCAAAGAAAGCCAAAGTAGGGGCCGCCGGAGGCGAGGGGCGCGCCGAGGGGCTGTCCGTCGCCGCAGGCGATGTCGGCCCCTTTCTTGCCCCAGGCGCCAGGGGGAGCCAACACACCCAATGTTGCCGGATTGACCACGGCAACGACCAGGGCGCCATGGGCCTGTGCCCAGTCGGTCAGGATATCGACCTCTTCCAGGGTACCGAAAAAGTTGGGCTGCTGGATGACCATGGCGGCAAAGGGAGTGGCGGCATGTGCGGAGAGAGCTTCCGGGGCGAGGTGCCCTCCCTGTGAGCAGAACGGGATTTCCACCAGTTCGATGCCTTGTGCGACAACCATGGTTCGGGTCACGGCCCGGTAACGGGGGTGGACGGTGGCGGGCAGCAAAATACGCCGCGCCCCCTGGGGATGGGCGCGCACGGCCATCAGGACGGCCTCGCCCAGGGCTGTGGCTCCGTCGTACAGGGAGGCATTGCTGACATCCATCCCGGTCAGGGAGGCCATCATGGTCTGATATTCGTAGAGGGTTTGCAGGGTTCCCTGGCTCGCTTCCGCCTGGTAGGGGGTATAGGCGCTGTAGAATTCGCCGCGTGTGGCGATCTCCCAGACTGCGGCGGGAATGTGGTGCAGATAGGCCCCGGCGCCTGTGAAGCAGAGTTTGGAACCATCCTGGGCGGCCCGTCCCTCCATGAGTTGGTTCAGGGCCATTTCGTTCAGGGGTGGGGGGAGGCTGACCGGAGTTTCCCGACGCAGCTCCTGGGGAATCTCGGCGAACAGGTCATCCATGCCGGTGACGCCGATCACCGTCAGCATGTCACGCACATCTGCGTCGGTGTGGGGAATGAAGGGCATGTGGGTTGGTCTCCCCAGGTTTATCGGTTGCCGTGGACCGGTTTGCCGGCCCGCACAAAAGGTGGACGCACCGCACGGGCGGGTTGGGTTCTGCCGCGCATCTCCACCTGGCAGAGATCCCCCTCGCGGACGCTCTGATCGACCCGGGCCAGGGCGATGCCCACACCCAGGGTGGGGGAAAAACTGCCACTGGTCAATTCGCCCACCTGCCGACCATCCAGCATGACTTTTTGATGATCACGCAGCACACCCGGTCCTTCCAGGATCAGACCTGTTCGTTTGCGTGGGGTGGGTTTTCCCCAGAGGGGTTCCAGGGCGGCGCGACCGATAAAGTTGCGCTGAACGGGCTCCCAGGCGATGGTCCAGGTCAAACCGCACTCCAGGGGATGGGTGGCGTCGTTCATGTCGGACCCGTACAGGTTCAACCCGGCTTCCAGGCGCAGGGTGTCTCTGGCCCCCAATCCGACCGGCGCCACGCCGACGTTCAGGAGTGTTTCCCAAAGGTCGGACACCCCTGCCTGGGGCAGGATGATTTCAAAGCCGTCTTCTCCGGTATATCCGGTCCGGGCTATGAAGATTTCGTGATCGCGCATGGCCCGAAACACGCCCAACCCCTGGATTTGACCAGCCAGAGGAGGGGAGAAGGCGAGGGGGAGGAGTTCCCGTGCCCGCGGTCCCTGCACCGCCACCATGGCCAGGTCGGTGCGCTCCCGGATGGTGACGGCATGCGCGGAGGCTGCGGTGCGGATCCAAGCCAAATCCTTGTCACGGGTGCCGGCGTTGATGACCAGACGGTACTCCTCGGTCCCGGTGCGATAGGTGATGAGATCATCCACCACCCCGCCCTGTTCGTTGAGCATGACACCATACAGTGCTTTGCCATCGGTTGGGGCGAGGCGGCCAACGTCGTTGGCCAACAAGAAGCGCAGAAACGCCGTGGCGTCGGGACCGTCCAGATCGACGACCCCCATGTGGGAGACATCAAAAGCGCCGCAGCTTCGGCGCACGATGTGATGCTCCCGGACCTGGGAACCATAGTGCAATGGCATCTCCCAGCCTGCAAAATCAACCATTTTGGCCCCACGGGCCAAGTGTTGGTCGTAAAGCGGTGTTCGCCGCAGCATGGCGTTTCCCCCTTACCTGTTTTTTTGGACCTCATCCAGCCTCTTCAGGCTTGCCAAAAATGGTTCCAATTCCGCCAACGGCACCATGTTGGGGCCGTCGCACGGCGCCTGGTCGGGATCGGGATGCGTTTCCAGAAAGATGCCAGCCACCCCGACGGCCACGGCAGCCCGGGCCAGGGGGGTGACGAAACGTCGTTCTCCCCCAGAAGCCGAACCCATTCCCCCCGGGCGTTGCACCGAGTGGGTCGCGTCGAAGATGACCGGATACCCTGTTGTGGCCATGACAGCCAGGGCACGCATGTCCACAACCAGATCCCGATACCCGAACGTGGTGCCTCTTTCACACAACAACAACTTGTCATTTCCTGTGCTTGCCGCCTTTTCCGCGACGCGCGCCATATCCTCCGGCGCCAAAAATTGACCCTTTTTCAGGTTGACCGGACATCCTGTGGCCGCAACGGCCTGGATGAAATCGGTCTGCCGACACAGGAAGGCCGGAGTTTGCAACATGTCGACCACGTTTGCAACGCTTCTGGCTTGTGGGGCGTCGTGGACATCGGTGACCACGGGCAAGCCGGTACGTTCCCGGACGGCTTGCAGGATGGATAATCCCTCTTCCATGCCGACGCCGCGAAAGCCGTTCAGGGAGGTGCGGTTGGCCTTGTCAAAAGAGGATTTGAAAACCATGGGAACGCCGAGTCGGACGGAGATTTTTAGCAACTGCTCCGCACAGCGCAGCGCAAACTCTCGTCCCTCGATGACGCACGGGCCAGCTATAATCGCCAGGGGGCATTGCTGGCCAAAAAGGACCGGTCCGACAGAGACGATACGAGGCAGTGTTTCAGCGGCCATTCCCGGATCCTGATCTGGTCCGCATGTCGGCAGTGGCCGTGCGTGGGAGGAGGGGAGTCAATGGATGTTCTTGAATGCAAGGCCGGCCTGTATGAAGGCGGCAAACAAGGGGTGCGGGTCGCGCGGACGCGACTTGAACTCAGGGTGAAATTGGCATGCCAGGAAAAAAGGGTGACCCGGCAGTTCCACGATCTCCATCAGACGTCCATCTGGACTGACGCCGGAAAAAAGCAGGCCGGCCCCTTCCAGTTGTTGTCGAAAGTTGGTGTTGATTTCAAAACGATGGCGGTGCCGCTCGGAAATGGTTTGTGTGGCGTAGGCCTGGGCGGCGCGGCTTCCGTCTTGCAGGTGGCAGGGGTAGGACCCGAGCCGCATGGTGCCGCCCTTGTCATGGCTTTTTTCCCGCTTTTGCAACTGCTCGCCATCGACCCATTCCGTCATGAGGGCTACCACAGGGTGGGGGGTGTGGGGGTCGAACTCGGTGGAGTTGGCCTGTTCGAGGCCCAGGACGTGCCGGGCATACTCCACCACGGCCATTTGCATGCCGAGGCAGATGCCCAGGTAGGGGAGCCGTTGTTCCCGGGCAAAGCGGATGGCCAGAATTTTGCCTTCGATGCCACGTTCACCAAAGCCGCCGGGCACCAGAATGCCGTTGACGCCACGCAGCTGGGCCTCGACGGTATTTTCCTGGAGGGATTCGGCGTCTACCCAACGGAGGGTGACCCGGCAGTCGTTGGCGATGCCCCCGTGGTGCAGGGCCTCGACGATGGATTTATAGGCATCCTTGAGTTCCAAATATTTGCCCACGACACCGATGGTCAGTTTGGTGCGCGGATTGATGACTTTTTCCAGAACCTGTTCCCAGGCGGTCAGATCGGGTTCCCGGTTGGGAAGGTTGAGCAGGGAGAGAATCTTCCGGCCAAATCCTTCCCGGTAGAGGGCAAAGGGCACCCGATAGATGGTATCCTGGTCCACACATGAGACGACGGCATCCTGATCCACGTTGCAGAACAAGGCAATTTTCTTTTTTTCGTTGATGGGGATCTCCCGGTCGCTGCGGCAGAGCAGAACGTCAGGTTGGATGCCGATGGCACGCAACTCCTTGACCGAGTGCTGGGTGGGTTTGGTTTTGTGCTCCCCGGCGGTAAGAATGAACGGAACCAGGGTCAGATGGACAAAGAGGGTGTGGTCCCGACCCATGTCGATGCGCATCTGGCGGATCGCTTCGAGAAAGGGTAGGGATTCGATGTCGCCCACGGTGCCGCCGATTTCGACGATGACCAGATCGAAGTCTCCGGCGACGCTCTCGATGGCATCTTTGATAGCGTCGGTGACATGGGGGATCACCTGAACGGTCGAGCCCAGATAGTCTCCACGGCGCTCCTTGCGGATCACCCGCTGGTAAATCCGGCCCGTGGTGAAATTGTTCCCCCGTCCCATGGGAACTCCGAGAAAACGCTCGTAGTGTCCCAGATCCAGGTCGGTCTCCGCGCCGTCATCGGTGACGAAAACCTCGCCATGCTGGTAGGGGCTCATGGTGCCTGGGTCCACATTGAGATAGGGATCCAGTTTCTGGATGGTGACCTTGTAGCCACGAGCCTGCAACAGGCACCCCAGGGAGGCCGCCGCCAGTCCCTTGCCCAGAGATGACATGACGCCGCCGGTTACGAAAACAAATTTTGCCATGTTATCAATGCCTTCTAACCATAAAAGTCCTGGATGCCTAGGCGTCGGGAGCCGAAATACGCTTCTGGAACCGCCTGCAACCCGGCATTCTATCAGGGGTCGTGCGTGCCGTCACTGCCGCTTCGTGTTGTCGGGCTGGCAATCATTGAAATGCAAGGAAATCAAATTCATTCGCAATGAGTCCACATGCGTATGACATGGACTGCATGATTTTCGGCATCCACTTTGTAGATCAGACGGTGTTGCAGGGAGATGCGACGCGAATAAAATCCGGCCAATTTGCCGATCAATTTTTCAAACCGGGGTGGTGTAGCAAAGGGATCCTCTGCCAGAAGGATTAGGAATTTTGCAGTTTGGTGGTTTCAACCCACTCCGAGAGAGGAGTTAAGCGTCTTTGACGGCTTGCCGACTCAGAACCATTTTCCAGTTCACCAAACAAGTTCCTCGAAGGGAGTTCCCTCCTCCAGGGGTTCAGCAGCGGACGTATGGATGCTGTCGATCAGACCCTCTACGCGATGCAAAAAAAGGGTTTCTTCAATGGCATGCCAGTCATCTGCGGCAAGCACGACAAAATCTCCCCCACTTCGACGCTTCACCTTGAGAAAAGTGTGATTTTCCACCACCCTGTCAATCTCGGTTTTCAGATGTCCGCGAAGGTAGTTAGCTGTGACTTCGTTTATGGTATCCCCCCGTTTGTCGTGGTGCACTTGCGCTGTATGGAAGACGGTACTTCATGGGGACAAAATCCGCAACATGAACGGGAAACGCCAAGTGGCTGGTTCTTTGCCTCTGCGAGGAGAAGGTCTTCGCAATTTTTATTGCCATGGATGCAAAATTTTGATAAAATGAGCCGCTTGCATATGCTCTGAAAGGTTTTTGGAACGACGCGCCATGCGAGAAGAAAACTTTCTCCAGCAAATTTCGGGTAGCTTCCGCGACTATGTGGCGGAGGGAACGTACTATAACTGGGGGCTTCTGGTCGTCATGATCGTCCTTGCCGTGTTGCTGGCCATCCATCTGGTCAAGTTGCACAGGGAGGAGCAGGCGAGGGAGGCCCGGCGCTTCGAGAAAATGGACGAGAAAGCTGCGAGAGTCAGGCCTCCCGTCAAGATGCCCCGCCCCAACATCGTGCTGGGGACGCGGCAGGCGAGAGAACGGTTCAGGAAAAAATTTTGAAGCGGATACGAACGTGACCCTCATCGTACAGAAATATGGCGGAACCTCCGTCGCCAACGTTGAACGCATCAAAAATGTTGCGGCCAGGGCGGTCGCCTCCCATCGTGCCGGCAACCGGGTGGTCGTCACCGTCTCTGCCATGGCCGGAGAGACAGATCGCCTGGTGGGTTTGGTCGAAGGCATCACCCCCACCTGCAACAAACGCGAATATGATGTCGTGGTCTCTGCCGGTGAACAGGTCTCGGTAGGCTTGCTTGCCATCGCCATAGAGGCCCAAGGGTGTAAAGCCAAATCCTATCTGGGTTGGCAGGTCCGATTCATGACCGATGACGCCTTCAGCAAGGCCCGTATCCGGGAAGTGGAGGGGGCCAGGATCCATCAGGATCTTCAGGCGGGTTACATCGTGATCGTGGCAGGCTTCCAGGGTATTGATGTCAACGGCAATATCACGACCTTGGGCCGGGGAGGATCCGATACCTCTGCCGTGGCGCTCGCCGCAGCCCTCAAGGCGGATCGGTGCGACATCTACACCGATGTCGACGGTGTCTATACGACCGACCCCCGCATCGAACCTAAAGCGCGCAAATTGGACCAGATATCCTACGACGAAATGCTGGAAATGGCCTCCCTCGGAGCCAAGGTTCTGCAAACACGTTCGGTCGAACTGGCCAAAAAATATTCCGTTCCGGTGCGTGTTCTCTCCTCCCTGGAAGAGGGCGCCGGAACCCTGCTGACTGAGGAAAATTCGACGATGGAACAGGTTCTTGTCTCCGGCATTACCTACAATAAGAACGAAGCCAAGATCACGGTCATGGGCGTTCCCGATCGCCCTGGCATGGCAGCCGTGGTCTTCAGTGCCCTGGCTGATGCCAACATCAATGTGGATATGATTATCCAGAATGTCTCCGCCAGCGGCGAAACCGACCTCACCTTCACCGTGCCCAAATCCGATTTTCGTCAGGCCCTGGGCGTTCTGGAGACCTCCATCGACAAGATTGGGGCGCGCGAGATCAAGGGCAATTCCGAAATTGCCAAGGTTTCGGCCATCGGCGTCGGCATGCGTTCACACTCAGGTGTGGCACAAAAAATGTTCAATGCCCTCTCCCGGGAAAACATCAACATCCAGATGATCTCCACTTCCGAAATCAAAATTTCGGTGGTCATGGATGAAAAATATACCGAGTTGGCTGTTCGAACTCTGCATGATGCGTTTGAATTGCACAAAGAAACAGGAGACAGCATCCGTCGCTGAACCAGCCAGCCAGGACAGCTTTACAGGCGGGGTGGCCATCCGGCTGCCCCGTTCGCTTTTTTTGTTGGGCATCACCCTCTGGGGGATGCGGGCCCTTTACAGCAGAATGAATCATGTCGAATGCCGCGCCCCATATCCTGATCTACGATACGACCCTGCGGGATGGCGCCCAAAGTGAGGATGTCCTCTTCTCCGTCGCAGACAAGTTGCGTATTACCGAGCAACTGGACGCACTGGGAGTCGATGTGGTTGAGGGAGGATGGCCGGGATCCAACCCCAAGGATGTGGAATATTTTCGTCAGGTACGTACTCTGAGCCTGAAGAACGCCCGTGTTGCTGCGTTCGGATCGACGCGGCGCGCCGATATGAGTGTGGAAACGGATCTCGTCTTGCAGAGTCTTCTCCGGGCTGAAACGCCGGTGGTGACCATTTTCGGCAAAAGCTGGACGTTGCATGTGCGCAAGGCGTTGGAGATCTCCCTGGAGGCCAACCTGGAGCTGATCCACGATTCGGTTCGCTATCTCAAACAACATGTGGAGACGGTCTACTACGACGCGGAACATTTTTTCGATGGTTTCAGGGCGGATGCGACGTATGCCATGCGTACCTTGCAGGCAGCGCGGGATGGGGGTGCCGATTGCTTGGTGTTGTGCGACACCAACGGCGGAACTCTTCCGTCTGAAATCCCGGCCATCATGGCCCGGGTTGCCAGCGTGGGCGCCCCCCTGGGGATCCATTGCCACAACGATGGCGGCCTGGCAGCGGCCAACAGCCTGGTTGCCGTAGAGGCTGGCGCGGTGCATGTTCAGGGAACCATCAACGGACTCGGTGAACGCTGCGGCAATGCCGACCTGACAGCCATCATTCCCAACCTGGTTCTGAAAATGCGCAAGCCTACACGGATCCAGGCGGAGCAGGTGCGGTCCCTGACCGCCATCAGCCGTTTTGTGAACGAGATGGCCAACCGGCCCTCACAAAAAAATCAGCCTTTTGTCGGGGCGTCCGCATTTGCCCACAAGGGGGGCATCCATGTTTCAGCCATCCTGAAAGATTCGGGAACCTATGAACATATCTCCCCGGAGAGCGTGGGTAATTGCCAGCGCGTTTTGGTCTCCGAACAGGCCGGGCGCAGCAATCTGTTTTATAAACTCAAAAAATTTGGCATCGATGACCTGCAACAAAAGGATCCCAGAATTTTACAACTCTTGACGGATATCAAGGAACTGGAACATAAAGGGTATCAGTTTGACGGTGCCGAAGCCAGCTTTGAGTTGCGGGCGCGGCGGGCCCTGGGGCAGGTTCCTGAATACTTTACCCTGCTCGGCTTCCGGGTCATCGACGAAAAACGTGAAAAGGCCGACGGAGACAGATTCATCAATGTCTCGGATGCCAGCGTCAGGGTTTCCGTTGGCGGACATGTCGAGCATACGGCAGCCGAGGGACAGGGTCCGGTCAATGCCCTGGACCAGGCGCTTCGCAAGGCGCTGATCCGCTTCTATGGCAACCTGCGTGAGGTGACTCTGTCGGACTTCAAGGTTAGAATCATTTCCGAAGGGGGAACGGCGGCCCAGGTACGGGTGCAAATCGAGTCCAGGGATCAGGTGGATCGCTGGGGAACCGTGGGTACTTCGGAAAATATTATTGCCGCAGCCTACGAGGCTCTGGTGGATGCGGTGGTCTACAAATTGTATAAGGATCAAACCCCGGTGCGGCATCTTGTCCAGGACGAGGGTGTCTGATCCTTGGGTCGGAATGGTGGATGGGTGCTACCGTGCGCGTCATGGCGCGGTTCTCAGGGGCGAAGGGTGAGGGTGGTTTCCCTCACCTCTGCGATTCAGGCTAAAGCGGTTGCAACAGCATTGGGAGTGACCGGTTGATGAAAAAGATCGAAGCTATCATCAAGCCATTCAAGCTGGATGACGTCAAGGAGGCCCTCTCCGAGGTCGGTATTCAGGGTATCACCGTCTCCGAGGTGCGGGGGTTTGGGCGTCAGAAGGGACATACGGAGCTTTATCGCGGTGCTGAGTATGTCGTCGATTTTTTGCCTAAGCTTAAAATCGAGATCGTGCTGGACGATGCCAGGGTTGACCGGGCCGTAGAGGCGATCGAACAGGCAGCCCGGACGGGCCGAATCGGCGATGGTAAGATTTTTGTCTGTGATGTGACCAGCGTCGTCCGCATCCGGACCGGCGAACGGGATGCCAACGCCTTGTAGCTCTCATCCCTACCGGTAGTGTGTTGTACAGCTTGCCCCCCCTCCTTCTTCCTCCGGTTCTTTCCTCCTTCTATCGCGGTTGGGGAGGGGAGGGGGGTGCGGCCGGGCTGCGCGTCAGTCGATTTTCATGATAACCTTCAACTCCCGTAGCAGGCTGTGGGCCATGCTCAGGCGTGCCTCTTTCACCTGGGGGCCGCAGTAGCGTGAGCGCACGGGGTTGACTTGCAGGTTTTCCAATTCCGGATTGAATACCGGTCCCAGATCGGTGCTTTGATACGACTCCACAAGATGGATCAGCTGCCACGTCAACTGGACAAGATCCAATGGGCGGTAGCTCCCGACAAACTCTCCGAGAAAGTCTAGCCTGCGGATCTTGTCGTCGGTGGAGTTGTGCAACAGGTCCAGGATTTCCAGCAGCAGGGATTCGCGGTTCTCTCCTTGCCAGACCGGTTGTCGTACGCAGCAGAGGGCGTGCAGTTGATCGGCCTCGGGAAAGGTTTGCCGAACCCGGTGAGCCACCCTCTCGGTGATGGGCAGGTTGAGATGGAGGAGCCGAACGTAACGTTCGATGATCATCCCGGGCACATCCAGTAAGCATGAATCTCCGGCAAATTCGACGGTACATTGTGGATTTTCCTGGCTCAAGGTCTCCGTCATGCCAGCCAGGGTGCTTTCGGCAAGGCCCGCCAAAGGCAGAACCGCCTCAAACGGCTTGCGGTCGTGGTTGTCAGGTGTGAAGAGTGATGCCAGCAGCAGCTCGACCTCGTAAGGTTCAAGACGGGCGATCCGATTGCTGACCAGGGCATCCAGAGGTTGATCCACGCGCATATGGTCACGGATGCGGATGGCAGCCCGCTCTTCCAGGCGCCGTTGCCGGGTCAGGCTGCGGCGCAATTCAGCCAGTATGCCTTGATTCATGGCCAATTCTCCGAAGAAGAAGGTGGAGTATCTCCCCCAAAAAAACGGTAACTATTCACCACCCGGCCACGAATCGGGGTCCAGGGGGCTGGCTCCCTGGCTTAGTCCAGGGCAGAGCCCTGGTGGGGTTCGGGGCGAAGCCCTGACAAAGGCTTTCATATCCAAGCTTTTCTTGAAAGGGTGCAGAAAAGTTGCAGTTTTTCATACAAGGGAACCAAATCTGCCCGCACAAAAAAACGCCCCTCCCCCGGAAGGGAAGGGCGTTGCTCTGTATTCTGCTCACGATAACCCGGAAGGGCGCAGCAAACTCAGGTCACTGAAATCAGTTTGCTGAATACTCAGTCTGGGCATCGACGTTCTCGATGCCAGCCAGCTCCTGGAGGCGGCGCCAGTTGTCCAGACGATCACGCATGGATCTCAGGAGGGTCTCGCTAGGTTTGCCTTCTTTGTCGAAGTGTTTCGCAAACCGGCCTTCACTCTTGGCAAAGGTGAGGAAGTCAACCTGCTCTTCACCATCCTTGCCCTTTTTGTGGTGCCAGTCACGCTTCAATGAGGGGTTGCCTTGCAGCGATAAGCGCGAAGCGATGGTTGGGCCGGCATCCGGGTTATAGACGAAAACCGGGAAAGCACGAGACTCCACCGCCAAGTTGGCCTGGGTACAGGAGACATCATCGGCCACCTGGTGCTCTGGTTGACAGGTGGTATACACGTTGATGACTGCTGGCCCGTTGAAACGCAACGCCTGTTCGACGCCACGATAGAAATGCGTGATCATGGGGCCGACGGTCTGCACCACAAAGACCCGGGGGTGCATCATGGCAATCAGACCGATCTCTTTGCGCTGCTCCTGTTTGCCAGGGACGCTGCTGCCGTGGACGGACATCTTGGCTTCCTGGCCGATAAAGGTTGCCGTGGAGGCTTGACCACCGGTGTTGGAGTAGACCTGGGTATCCAGGATAAGAACCTTGATGTTCATGCCTGAGGTCAGCATGCGGGAGAGGGCCTGAAAGCCGATGTCGAGCATCGCCCCATCCCCACCGAAGGCCCACAGGGCATGGTCCTGTTTGCCGAGCTGGTCCCAATGGGCGCGGATGCCCATGGCCACCACGGAGTTGTTCTCAAAGAGCGAATTGACCCAGGGAACCCGGAAGGGGTTGAACGGATACGTGGAGCTGTACACCGTATTGCACCCTGTCGAGGCTACGATGCCATATTTGTGTCCCACCACCTCGTTGGTGATGGCCAGCAGCTGCCGAATGACGGAGGCTTCGCCACATCCCATGCAGGAGCCGGCGCCACCCACATACTGGTTGGAATCGTCGCTCAGCATGATGTCTACGCGGAGCTTGGGATTGATGTACGCTTTTGGCGTATCTGGACAGCTCTTGTAAAAATCCCAGATGGAGAAGTAATCCGGGAGATTGTCCTTGGTCTTTTTGATCATTTTTAGGGATTTGTGATCGCCACAAGCGGTGACGCACTCGCCGCATCCCTTGCACTTGGTCGGGTCGATAAAGATGCCAAACCAGGCGCCGCCGGGGCTATCCGGCTCTTTTTCCTTCTTTTTTTCGTAGGTTTTCCAGAACTTGGTTGTCTGGACGAGCTGGCGATGGATCAACTCCTTGGTGCGACCATCGCAAAACTTGTTGATCTCGGTCTCCAGAGTGGGCGGGGTGACGACCCGTCCCCAGATCGCCGAATCCGGGCAGTTTTGGACACACTCCATGCAGGCCACGCAGCTTTCTGCCGCATACTCTGGCAGGTCCGGGGCGATGTAGGAAAAATCACGATAGGAGCCGGTTCCAGCAGGAACGACGGAACAGGCCACGAACGGATCGGCAGGTTGACCCGAACCCCGTCCAGAGTTGTAGGCCTCGACAACTTCCCGTGCCCGGTTGATGTCGTACCACTTGGGGGTAGGGTGCGAATAGATCTTGGCGCGCTGACTCATGCAAAATCCCTCCAATCGGGGCGGCCCAGGCCGCTTGACCGACGTTTAGATAAAGAAGGCGTTGACGTCTTTGCCCTTGGCATCCCAGTCCAACTTGCCCTGGGCCAGGAGCTCGGGTGGCGTGGCATCCATGATGTCACGGGTCACTTCCATGACCCGTGAATAACCCTGCCGGGCGGCGTTGAGGTTGTCCTCGACCACTTTGTCACCGCGCTTGCCAAAGTATTTTTCCAAGGGCTTACGTACCTGGTCGAACAAAACCTGCTCGGAGAGGTTGGCATTCTCACGGAATGGGGTGACGCGCAAAAAGACCCCCAGGAGAACGACGCCCTGGAAGCGCTGGATCAGGGAGGAGTCGGACTGACAGGCATCCCGGGCGATGGCGATGGTGTCTACGCCGTAGAAGCGGATGCCGTTCTCCCGGATGAAATATTTGGCATAGGGCGGGATCGAATCCCACAACCCTTGCGGGGTGGTCTCGTCGGTGTGCTGGAAGACGATGCCTTTGTTTTGCAGACCAACCAGGGGGTTGCCCATGAACCAGGTGGTGGGATCCATCAAGGGGACGAAATCGACCTGTTGCAATTCGCAGTGGGTCAGTATCTTCCCCGATGGTGTCACGGTCAGGTAGGTGTTGGTCGGCAGACCCTTCTTTTCCGAGCCATATTTGGGGGCTGCCTGCACCTTGAACCCGAAGGTGTCTCCAAGGATGGTGGCAATGATCTTGTTGGTGGTGACGGAGCCGTAGCCTCCAACGGAGTGCCCACGCACCGAGAAGGAGCCGATCGGGCGCACATCGGGTTCGGTCTCGGTGGCCAATCCGCTGGCGTGGTCGATACCAAGGGTGAAGTAGCGTTTGCCTTGTTGACCGGCGAGCATGTTTTTCACCACCGCCATGATATGGCCAGGGGTGACGTCGCGGGAACCCAGTCCGGCAGAGCCCGTAAACACATACGGTATCCGGTCGATTTTGACAAAGCCCGGGATGCCCATGAGGGCCTTGGCCAGAGACGCCTCGATGTCGGTGGTCAGGGGGTTGTCCACCATGGTGGGGATATCGCACCGTTCGAGGACGGCGACCGCTTTGCAGTTTTGAATGGCTCCGGCAATCTCGGCGGCTGGGAATGGCCGGTAACAGGTCACAATGACGGCGCCCAGTTTGACTCCCAGGGTCTTGCGTACCACGTCGATGGCGGAACTGGCTGTCTCTGCCAGGGTGCCCATGGCGATGATGGCATACTCGGCATCATCCATCTGGACGGGCTCGATCAGACCATACCGCCGACCAGTCAGTTTGTAGTACTCATCCATAGCTTTTTGGATGACGCCAGGGAGTTTGTCGTAGAAGAAGCGTTGTGAGATGCGCCCCTGCATGTAGGCATCCTGGTTTTGCACTACGCCGATCTGCATGGGGTGATCTGTGTCAAACGTAGGCCGGATGCGCTCCCGGGGGTTGCCGAGGTACTCCCGGACCAACTCATCCTCGGGGTAGTTCAGGTTCTCAATGGTGTGGGTGCCCAGGAAGCCGTCCTGGATGTTCATCATGGGGGTCAGGCCATCTTCCGAGGCGCGGCGGGCGATCAGGCAGAGGTCGGCCACAGCCTGGATGCTGTGAGCGAAGAGCATGCCCCAGGCGACGTCGGCGACGCCCATCACGTCGTCGTGGCCGGCGTGGACATTCAAGGACTGAATCGTCAGGGCGCGGGCGCCGACGTTCAAGACATGCGGCAGCCGTTTGCCGGCGATGGTGTACAACACCTCCTTCATCAGGATCAGACCCTGACCGGAGGTGAAGTTGGTCACCCGCCCCCCGGCCAGTGCGAAACCTTCGCAGGCAGATGCGGAGGAGTGTTCGGATTCCAACTCCATCCAGGCCAGCGGGGTTCCCCAGACGTTTTTAAAGCCATTCGCCACGGCCACCTGGTACAACTGGCCCATGATGGTCGAAGAGGTGATGGGATAAGCTGCTGCACCATCCGTGGCCCGGGTTTCGACATAGGCGACAGCATCCGAACCGTCCCCTGTACCCGGTATTCCGGGATAGGGAAAAAGCTGCTGCTCGGGTTTAAGAGTGGCCATCCAGACTGCTCCTTGGGTTGGTTTGGTTCCATAATCCCCGGGTCACTGCCCCTCCCCGGGAAAGCGGGAGAAGGGGAACCGGATTTTTCGTGTCATGGGCGATTGATCAGCCACACGGTCCTTGCCTTCAGGCGCCGACCATGTAACAGATGGGTAAATATTGACGTGTCCAGGGTGAGTATAGCAATCCTTTTTCGTGCAATCAACGTGACGTACAGATCATCCTATCGGGCCATTGAGCCAGATTATGCCGTTTTTTCATATGATTGTTCATGTCGTGTCGTCTTTTTTTGGTCAAGAAAAAAAACGCACACCCCATCAAAACTCACGCCGTCCGGCCAGAGCCTGGTAGAGGGTCGACTCATCAAGATACTCCAACTCGCCGCCCATGGGGAGACCGTAAGCGAGGCGGGTCACTTTTCCCACCAGGGGTTGGGCGATTTGCACGGCATAGTGGGCCGTGGCTTCCCCCTCGACGGTCGGGTTGGTGGCGATGATCAGTTCACGGACAGGCCTTTGTTGAAGCCGTTGCGTCAGGGTTGCGAAATGCAAATCTTCGGGACCGACGCCATCCAGGGGTGACAGACGTCCCCCCAGGACATGGTACACGCCACGGAATGCCCCGGCTTTTTCCATGGCCAGGAGGTCCGAGGTCTCCTCCAGGAGGCAGAGCGTGTTCTGGTCACGTTGTTGATCGGCGCAGATCCAACACAGCTTCCCTTCTGCCAGATTGAAACAGACCGTACATGGGCGCACCTTATCCCGCAACCCCTCCAGGGCGAGGATCAGCAGGTCCATGTCACTTCGCTCCCGGCGCAACAGGTGCTGCACCATGCGCTGGGCCGATTTGCGGCCAACCCCGGGAAACCGGGAAAACATCTCCACTGCCTTCGCGACAGAGGGGAGTCCTGATTTGGTTTCACCGTCACGCATTTTTTTGTCACCTGGGATCAGGGCATCTTCAAACCGGGGATGTTCAACCCGCCTGTCACCTGCGACAACTGTTGCTGGGTGATCTCCAGCAGGCGGCGTTGGGCATCGTTGAAGGCAGCCGCCACCAGATCCTCCAACATCTCCACATCCTCCGGCTGCATCAATTTGGGGTCGATACGCACCTTCAGCAGCTCTTGCTTGCCATTCATGGTGATGACCACCAAGCCGCCACCGGCGTTACCTGTCACGGACACAGCGGACAACTCTTCCTGCATTTTGGCCATGCGCTCCTGCATTTGCTGCGCCTGTTTGAGAATATTGCCTATATTTTTCACACTTGCCTCACTTTCAGCCTGATTCATTCATGGTCATGGGCATACCAGCCATGCCCCTTTGGCAAGAGCTCCCGCTGGCCGCGCACCGTATGCCCCAAAAAAGGGTCCAGCATGGTGATGATTCGGCACCCTTTCAAGAAAAGCCAGTGGCTCAACCGACATGATTTGAAGTGTTCACTTTTCGTGATTACTCCGCACTCTTTCAAGAAAAGCTTGGAAATGAAAGCCTTTGTCAGGGCTTCGCCCCGAACCTCACCAGGGCGCTGCCCTGGACCCGCCAGGGAGCCAGCCCCCTGGACCCCGATTCATGGCTTGCCTGCACATCAAATCAACATGGTTGAGCCACTAGGACATGAAAGCCCGATTACGAAAGCCTTGTCGGACGGTTCTCCAGGGGTTCCACCGCCACGACCCTGGCTTGAAACATCTGTGTCAGGCGTTGAATGATCGGGTGCTCCTGGATCTCCTCTTGCAAACTGCGTTGACACTCTTGCACCTGTCGCACCTGTCCTTCCTGCCAACTCTCCGGACGGGGGGCTGAGGAGGCATCCTCTACGCATATCCGGGTACCGGCAAACCCTTGTTGCAACAAAAATTCCGTCAACATTTGTTGCAGCCGTGCGGCTGGTCCAAAGCAGTCATTGGTCAACCGCAACCGGATGGCTTCCGGCATGCCACCTGTGCCGGGAAGAAATTCCAGGCAGGCCACCTGATTGCCCAGTTTGCGCGCCAGGGATGGTGATTTGCGCATGACCAGGGGCAGAAAATCGTCCCAGGAAACAAGGGATCGCTGGCTTCCGGTCGGGTTTTGTTCGGGGTGTAGCACTGGCAGCGACGCAGCGGTGGGGGTCGGTTCCTGGTCAAAGTATGAATTGGGATCAACGGGTGAAGTGGCAGCCTCGGGAGTTGGCGACGGTGTGGCGTGGGAAGAGAGTGGGGTCTTCGCAGGTTTTGCCGACACGGCCTTGTTGCCGGAATTTTCCGCACTGCCGTCGCCGGCCAACTGGAGAATCAATTTCCGCAAATCCGGGATTTGCCGCAGATAGGTGACGCGCAACAGAAGCATCTCCAGGGCCTGGTAGGGGGCGTCGGAGACTACGAGATCGCTGCGGCCTCGCAACAAAATTTGGTAGAGCATCTGGAGGTGCTCCATAGGCAACGGATCGAGAAAGGGGAGGCTTGGCTCGGCACTCTGTAAGGTTTGATGTGCGCCTTCCTTGCGTTTTTCTCCAGCATGCCGACGCAGCACCTGCCCGCGTGTTGCCTGGTGCAGCAGGGCCAACAAATCGTTGACCAGGATTTCCGGCTCCATGCCCCCGGCAAAAAAAGTTTGGACGGAGGCCAAAACCCGCTCCCCCGCGCCGGTCGTGATGGCTTCCAGGAGGCCGATTACGGCATCCTGGTCTGTCAGACCCAGCAGGAGGCGCACGTTGTCGTATGCGACCGCACCCTGGCCATGGGAGATGGCCTGGTCCAAAATGGACAGGGCATCCCGTACCGAGCCGTCGGCAGCCTGGACCACGGCGGCCAAACCGCGTGTATCCCAGGTGACGTTCTCTTTGGCCAACAGGTCGGAGAGATGATCCGTCATCTGTTCGCGGGAGATTCGTTTCAGGTCGTAGCGCTGGCACCGGCTCAGGATTGTTGCGGGAATACGTCGGGGTTCTGTTGTGGCAAAAATGAATTTGACATGCCCGGGGGGTTCTTCCAACGTCTTCAACAGGGCGTTGAAAGATTGGGCGGAGAGCATGTGGACTTCGTCCAGGATGTAAACCTTGAAACGGGCGGAGGAGGGGGTGTAACGCACCATCTCCAGGACTTCCCGCATCTGGTCCACCTTGGTGCGGGACGCGGCGTCGATCTCCAGGACATCAGGATGGATGCCGGCGCGGATCTCCAGGCAGGAGTCGCATGTGCCACAGGGCGCGGGCGTAGGGCCGGTCTGGCAGTTGAGGCTCATGGCCAGAATGCGCGCCACTGTGGTCTTGCCCACCCCACGGATGCCCGTAAACAGGAAAGCATGGGCCAACCGGCCACTCTCCAGGGCATTTCTCAGGGAACGGGTGACATGTTCCTGTCCGATCAGGGCGTCAAAACCCTGGGGGCGCCATTTGCGCGCCAAGACCTGATAGGCAGACATTGAACCGGCTTCGCAGTGGCCGATTGGAACCGGCCAAGTGGAGGGAAAAATTTCGCTACAGGCAAGGGGGAAGCAGAAATGACAAAGGGCGGCTCCGATCAGGATGGTTGCGGCACCCAAGGAATCCCGTTACCGCTGCTACCTTCCGGTCCTGGCGGGGTTCACAGGTCTTTGCTGCGCAGTTCCTGATCATCGACGCCGCCCACTGTCCCGACACCCAGCAATAAAATGTGCTGAAACACAACAAAAAAAAGACATCTCAACCCCGCCCTTGATGACACACCGGGTGGTCTTTCGTCAAATTATTTTTTGTAACTATTCACCATCCGGCCACGTATCGGGATCCAGGGGGCTCACTCCCTGTTTTCAACTCTGCCCTTTTCCCCACAGCAGAAACCAGAGGGTGCCAACGAGCCCAAAAGCAGCGGCGGTCAGAAAATTCACCTGCGGTCCCAGCTCCCAGAGAAATGCCCCGCTTAGTGCCCCCAGGGAAACCACCATGTCCCGCACCAGATAATAAGCTCCGAACGCTGCTGCACGATGGTCCGGTGGGGCAAGGTCAAGAATCAGAGCTTTTCGGGTCGGTTCTCCAAACTCCTTCAAGCCGCGCAGAACAAAGGCTCCCGCCAGCATGGTGAACGAGTGTGTCGCCAGCAATACCAGGGGGAAAAGGGTGAAAAGGGCGAACGTGACCAGCACGAAGGGTTTTTTCTCTGCGCGATCCGCAAGAAAGGCAACAGGCAGATAGATCAGGATCGCCGTGGCCATTTCGATGGTGGTCAACAGGCCAAATTCTGCGCCGGAGATCGGGTTGGCCATGGTCTTCATGCACCAGACCACCACAAACGCCTGGGGGATTTGTTCGCAAAAACGCACCAGGATGTCGGAAACCAGCAACCGGCGCATGGCGGGTGTGATCAGGGCCAGCAGCCGACCCAGAGAGTGGGGGGGGCTCTCCGCCTGGGTTGGCCGATCATCGGGAATAAGGCGCTGCTGGGCAATCAACCCAACGATGGCCATGATCAAGGCGATGGTAAAGGAGATGCGGATGCCGGCAACCTCACCCAACCGGTCGATGCACATGCCGCCGATCATCGGTCCCAGGGCCATGGGGATGCGTTTGACCAACGCATGCATGGTCACGCCCATGGTGCGCTTGTTGCTGGGCAACACCTTGGCGATCAATCCCATGCTGGCTGGCAGGGAGAGGGAGCTCCAGGCCAGAAACAGCACCGCCCCCGCCAGGACCGCCTCCCAACGGGGAACGAGAATCACGAGCAGATACCCGGCCATGGCCGTCAGGTTGATGAACAACAAGCTGCGACGCATGCCAAACCGTTCGGCCAGATAGCCGCCGGGAAGGGAGTAGAGGGCGGAAAGCAGATTGTCCATCGCTCCCAGCAGGCCAACCACCAGGGAACCGCCCCCCAGGGCCAACAGATAGATTGGCAGAAAGCGTTCCGCCAACCGTTCCCCCATGCCGACCAACATCACAAGAAGCAACAAACCCGCTGTTTCGCGCCGCATGGCCAGAAAATCAAGCAGACGCATGGTTCGGGTCATCGGCGTATCCTTTTCGGTGCCCGGGAAACGGTTGTTTTATGCTGTGGCCATATCACCGCTTGGCGACAAAACGGGGTCCAGGGGGCTGAACAGTCACCTTTTTCTTATGGACCTTTGGCCGTATCCAGGGCACACCAGGCATAGAGGGCGTCGTAAAGTTCAAATTGCCGGGCGATATTTTCCCGATCATCCGGAAAACGCAATCCATAACCCGTGGCGATGGCTTCCAGACCACGGGCCAAAGGGTCTTTATCGTAACGATGGGTATCGGCGCCATTGACCACTTGCGCCAAACGCAGCAAGGCTTTGTCGGTGAGCTGATAGGCGCGGATCAAGACATCGAAGGTACAAAGATCGCCATCATGATCGTACATGGCTCCGGGTGAGTCGTAGGAGATGGCTCCTTCCTTGGCCGCCTCCTCCAACACCCGGCTCTTGGAGACGAACAGAAACTCGGCCTCCGAGTCGATGAAACGGGCAATCAACCAGGGGCAGGCAACCCGATCGACATGTACATGGGAACGTGTCATCCATTTCATCAGGGTGCATCCCGGGTGGCGGAGTTTTGGAAGCAGCCGAAATAGCGAAGGTTGTCTTCGGTTGTCTTGCGCATGTCGTCCAACAAATGGTTGAAACGGGCCTCCACATCATCTTGAAGATGGTAGAGATACTCCCTCGCCCCCTCTTCACCATATTTTTCCGACCACATTTTGGCATATTCCAACACTTTGCCCAGGTCATGGCGCTCATATTTTTTGTCCGGTTCGTCGATCCATTGATGAATATCCCGGTACTCCTTGCCCGTTCTGGCCAGGCTGCGTTGATAATGCACTTCCGGTTTCGACATGGCTTTCTCCATGGGGTTGGGTCAGGAAACAGCGTGCCTTTCCTGGTAAAATTTGCGGAGCGATGCCTCAACTGAGGAGTTGCAACAAGAACAATATCTTGCTGCATCAACGAACAATCCTGACCGCGCACTCTACTACCTTGTGGAGCATATTGCAAAATCGGCTAACCGGCGGAAAACAAGCCGGTGGCTTCCGACAGGCACAATTCCGAGGACAGCATGCCAAACTCTATGCCCAGTTGGCCCAGGTTTGCATGGCTTTTTCGCTCCATTGAGCCAACCACTTCCCTCCCAGTACAAGATTTTGGCCTTGTCTCTGTGGTGGTTGCGAAAAACAAACGGGTTGTCATCAAAGGGATTCAATCCCAACTCTGCTTCCACCAAAAGAGTTTGAATATGGCGCGATTTGGCTTGGTGGCCTGACAATCATTTAGACACAAACGACTGAAAGCGCAGTCATTCCATCACTCTCCAAGAGTGGTCCGTCAACCCGGCCACCATGGCAGGCGTTCGGTGGCGATGGCGCCGCCCCGAAAACGGGTTCGCACCTGGCACGCAGGTTCGCACCCAACCAATCCCCGCCATTTTTGCACAACGTCCTGCGAAAACCGGACGGAACTCAAGGCGCACCTTCCGTTCGCAGATCATGTTCTCAAGGATCGAGCGCTTTCTTGACTTGACGGGAAAGAACGTGATTTGACGGGAAAAAAAACATGGCCGGGAACAGAAAATGGCGGAGGAGCAGGGATTCGAACCCTGGGTGAAGTTGCCCCCACAACGGTTTTCGAGACCGCCCCGTTCGACCGCTCTGGCACTCCTCCGGGAAAATCGCCACAATCCGGGTAACTCTAGACGAAGCTTTCCGAACAGGCAAGAACTTGTCGATGGTGCGCCGTCGTGCCATTGGTTCCCCGTCGGAATTGTGTTAAATTCTCCGCCTGATTTTTTTTGCAACCCTGCTGCCGATAGAGAAATGGATCATGAGACCAAAACCGATGGTACTGGTGGTGCTGGATGGCTGGGGCTTCCGAAGCGAAACGGCAAACAATGCGATTCATGCAGCACGGACGCCCCATTTTGACCACTGGATGCAAAGCCGCCCACATGCGTTGGTGGAGACATCAGCCGGACATGTGGGACTGCCAGACGGGCAAATGGGCAATTCGGAGGTGGGCCACATGAACCTGGGAGCGGGCCGAATCGTCTACCAGGAGTTGACCCGGATCAGCCTGGCCGTCAGGGAGAAAACATTCCACAAAAATCCGGCGCTGGTGGAAGGGATCGCCAAAGCCGTCGCGGTCGGGGGCGCCGTCCATATCTTGGGTCTGCTCTCCCCCGGGGGGGTCCACTCCCACACGGATCACATGCTGGCCGCAGTGCAGACTGCCAAAGAGAATGGCGCAAAAAAAATATTCGTCCATGGCTTCCTGGACGGCAGGGATACCCCTCCGCGCTCCGCCGTGGAGTTTGTGGCTGACTTCGAGAAGGGTTTGCAGGCCATCGGCGCCGGACGCATCGCCACAATATGCGGTCGCTATTACGTCATGGATCGCGACAAACGCTGGGAACGGGTGGTCCAGGCCTACGATATGTTGACCCAAGGCAAGGGCTTTACCGCCCCGAACGGGTTGGCAGCCGTCAAGGCCGGTTACGAACGGGGTGAGGATGACGAATTCGTCAAACCAACCGTGATCCTGGAAAATGGCGCCGCACTGGGAACCGTCCAGGATGGAGATACCATCCTGATGCTGAATTTCCGTGCGGACCGGGTACGAGAGATCAGCCATGTTTTTACGGATCCCACCGAAGGGCCCACGGCGTTCAAGGGTTTTCCGCGCGAACGCCTGCCGCGTCTGGCCGCCTTCGTCACCTTGACCCTCTACGACGAATCCTTGCAAAACGTTGCCGTCGCCTTTCCCCCGGAACGCCTGACCGAGCTGTTGGGACAAGAGATTTCGCGGCATGGGCTGAAACAGTTGCGCGCCGCCGAGACCGAGAAATATGCCCACGTCACCTACTTTTTCAACGGCGGCGAGGAGGCGCCCTTCCCGGGCGAGGATCGGCTGCTCATTCCGTCACCCCGTGTCGCGACCTACGACTTGCAACCGGAAATGTCGGCAGCCCAGTTGACCGATGCCGTGTTGGAGCGCATGCAAGGCGGCCAGTTCGATCTGGTCGTGGTCAACTATGCCAACCCGGACATGGTCGGACATACCGGCAAGTTTGATGCCGCTGTCAAGGCGATCGAAACCGTCGATCAGTGCCTGGGGCGGCTGGCCACAGCTGTCCTGGCCTCTGGTGGTGAAATGCTGATCACGGCAGATCATGGCAACGCCGACCAGATGGTTGATGAAAACAACCAACCCCATACCGCTCATACCAACAATCCGGCGCCCTTGATCTACCTGGGACGCAAAGCAACCCTCAGCAATGGCGCCTTGTGTGATGTTGCACCCACCCTGTTGCGGCTCATGGGGTTGCCGCAACCGGCTGCCATGACCGGGCATCCCCTGGTTACCTTGTAACGTGGGAACGCCCCCAGACTGAAACAGCCATGACCGGTGGATCACGGAGAAACATGCAGCGGAATGTCCCCATCCACCGCAAATGGCGCAAAGATCGGAGTCGCCCGGATGCCCGGTTGCCTTTACCGGGCTCCTTCGGCGGAGGTTTTGTCCGGTGGGGCCTGTTTTCAACCGGTTTTCTCTGGCTGCTCATCCTGACGCTGGGGTTATGGCCCCCGGCAGGCTGGGCTGCCCGGGATCGTGCCCGTGCCCTGGAACAGAATCGTTTGCGTCTGCAACAAGTCGTCAGTCGTCTCCAGGCGGAACAGACCGCCCGGGAGCAGGCCAAAGGCCAGGAGAAGACCCTGACAGGGGAACTGGAACAGTTGGATCAGCAACTGGCCGAAGGAGAGCAACGCCGCAAGGAGATGGCCGGTCATGCCAACCAATTGACGGAACAACTCCCCGAACTGAACCGACAGATCGACATCCTCAAGAGCGAACTGGAGCGGTCCCGGCGCTTGCTGGACCAACAATTGCGCATGGCATATGGCATCGGAGAGCAAGGCATGCTCAAAATGCTGTTCTCTCCTCGTGACACCGGGCAATGGCGAGAAGGGATTCAATATTTCGGCTACCTGATTCAGGCACGCAATAGACGCTTCCTGGAGTATCGGGATACTGTTACGCGCCTGAACTCTGCCATCAAAGGACATCGGGAGTTGTTGGAACGCTTGGCAGCCATCACCGCCAAACAGGAAGAGGCTCGCCAGCAACTGTTGCAACGCCGGGAAGAACGCGCCACCTTGTTGCAGCGGGTGCAAAAGGATGCGCGCCTGCGGGAACGCCAGGTCACCGAACTGGCCCGTTCCCAGGAACGACTGGAAAACTTTGTCACCCGCCTGGAGACGCTCCTCCAGGAGGAGAAAGAGAAGGCCGCCCGAGAAAAGGAAGCCAGGGCTGCCCGAAAAAAAGCCGCCCAACTGGCCAATGAAGAGGCCGCCCTGGCAGCCAAGGAGGCCAAGGCAGCCCGGGAAAAGGAAGCCCGGGCCATGAAAGAAAAATCTGCCAAGGATGACAGACAACAGGAAAGTTCGGCCACCGCCAAAAATTCCGAATCCGCTGAGGATTCCGCCGAGTCTTCCATAGGGGAGGATGAAGATGCGTCCCAGGCACCGCATGGCCCTGGCGAGGCCAATCGCAAACAGGTCGAAAAGGGAGTGCCCCACTCAGGCGCAAAAAAGGTTGCCTTTGGCCAGATTGGGGAGCATCGCGGACACTTGCCGCATCCGGTCCCGGGGCGTGGGCGCCGAAAGCCCCCCGGCATGTTTTTTCAGGCTTCGCCCGCCACACCTGTGCGAGCCGTGTTTCGGGGTGAAGTCGTTTATGCGGACTGGTTTCGCGGATACGGGTTGATGATCATCCTGGGTCATGGTCATCGTGCATACTCCCTGTACGGACACAACCAACGCCTTCTGGTCAACCAGGGCGATTGGGTCAACGAAGGAGACAAGATCGCCGAGACTGGAGATACCGGATCCCTGGAAGGAGTCCCCGGTCTCTACTTTGAAATCCGCCACCAGGGAAAGGTGGAAAATCCCACTCAATGGCTGGCATCGGGCGGTTGATGCGGGATCGATGGTTCAACCATGGCAGGAAAGAATTTGCGCAAGCCCAACGGGCAGGAGTCACCCATGATCGTTTCGTTGCAAAAAGGCAGTCGTTTTTGGTACGTGTTTGTGGTGCTGGCCGTCCTTGTGGGCCTGCACGTGTCGTCGGAGAAAGTTCTGGCCTTCGACCAGGTCGCCTACGAGAAACTCAAGGTATTTTCAGAGGTTTATGATCAAATCAAACAGAATTACGTCGAAGAGATCGACAACAAGAAAGTCTTGTACGGCGCGATTTCCGGCATGCTGAAAACCCTGGATCCCCACTCTTCCTTTTTGCCGCCGGAGAGTTTCAAGGAGATGAAAACCGAGACCCAGGGGGTTTTTGGCGGTCTGGGGATCGAAATCACCCGAGGCAACCGGGCCATCAAGGTGGTGTCTCCCATCGAAGATACTCCTGCCTTTCGGGCTGGCATGAAAGCCGGGGATCTGATCATCAAGATCGAAGAGGAGAGCACCCAGGACATGGATCTCATGGAGGCTGTCAAACGGATGCGAGGCAAGCCCGGGACAGCAATCAATCTGACCATCCTGCGGAAAGGTGAAAACAAGCCTCTGACGTTCAACCTGGTGCGCGCCGTCATCAAGGTCCACAGCGTCAAGTGGCGAATTGAACCAGGCGATATCGGCTATGTGCGCATCATCCAGTTCAACGAACAGGCCTATCCGTTGCTCCGCTCCTCCCTGGATGAGATGAAAGCTCAGGCCAGCAAAAGTGGCAAAGGCAGAATTCACGGATTGGTACTGGATTTGCGTAACGACCCGGGCGGTTTGCTGGATCAGGCAGTCCAGGTTGCCGACGCTTTCCTGGATAGTGGTCGGATTGTCTACACCAAGGGACGCATTCCAGGAAAGGACATGTCCTTTGACGCCCAACCGGGGGATTTGACAGACGGCGTGCCGATGGTCGTGATGATCAATGGCGGGTCGGCATCGGCCTCTGAGATTGTGGCTGGTGCGCTACAGGACCATAAGCGAGCCGTGATCCTGGGAATCCAATCATTTGGCAAGGGGTCCGTGCAAACCATTTTCCCCCTGCCTGACGGGTCAGGGTTGCGCCTCACCACAGCGCAATACTTCACCCCGAATGGCCGTTCCATTCAGGCCAAGGGCATCGCACCGGATCTGGTTGTTGAAGATTTGAGCTTCAGTGCCAAACGGGAACCGGGTGATCGACCCAAAGAGAAGGATTTGAAGGGCCACCTCAGAAGCGAAGATGAGACGGAAGCACCACCCAGCGATGAGGATTTCGTTGAACAAGGCAAGGAATTGGACAAGTCCAAGGACAAGGAGAAGGACAAAGAGAAAGAGGACGACAAGAACAAGGATAAAGAAAAAGATCTCGCCGACGCCGACAAGATAACAGGTCACAGCAAGGAAGATTATCAGTTGCAAAGAGCGTTGGATCTCTTGCGGGGGTACCAGGTGTTCTCCCGTCGGTTGGGTTTGGATTCCGCTCCCGCCGCCGGGGAGCAGGAACAATGACCACAACCGGGGATGACTTTGGACAATTCCGAAAAAGGGCACGATGCGGACGACAAGTCTGCGGATAATGAGGCTCCAGCACCAGAAAAACCCCTGCGCAAAAGGGGCGTTCTGGCCGTCGGGCTTTTGGTGGTTGCTTGGATCGGTATGGGAGTCTATCTATGGCCGGTGTTGCGGGATCCGCAACACCTGGCCATGGCTTCATCCTCTCGCGAAGGAGGGGGAGCGGGTTGGGATGGGGGGTCTGATCGTGTCACCCTGGGGGATGTTCCTGCCGAGAGTGTTCAGGGTGGTATCGGTGCAAGGCTCCTCTCTTTATCGCGTACCCTTTCGGAGAGTAGTGCCACCCCTGCTGACTTCCCCTCTCCCGGGGCGTCCCACGGGGTTGTCCTTTCCTCTGCCGCTTCCCCGGACAGTGCCGTGCATGCGGTCCCTTCTGCCGTGTCAACCTCTGCCTCCTCTGCACCGGAAACATTGTCGGTCTCGGACTCTGCCACCGATGTTGAAGCAGGGGCAGGTGCCTCTCCGGTGTTTACGCCCATATCCATCGCTCCCCTCCCGCCCCCTGTGGCGCCGTTGCCCAACATCGTGACAGGTACCGCACCTCCCCTGCCCTCTGCTGCTCGGACAACCGCAGCAGTTCCCACTCCGGCTGCGAAACCTGTTCCGGGCTGGGTGTCTTCTTCAGCCACCCAGCCGGTCGCTTCGACCCAGCATGCAGAACCAGGAGTGGACACCAACGTCTCCACCCCAACCCAGGCAGGGAGTTCAACCCCACAGCCCACATTGCTGGTTGCTTTGGAGCGGAAAACAGACAAAACTGCCGATGATGGAAACAGATCCGTTCTGTATGAAGAGCATTTTTCCGACGATGCCGAGTTGTCACAGCACCCCTCCGATACGCCGCCACCATCACCCCGTTCGCCTGCGGAGATGCGTGGGCACCGTCAAGGCTGGGCCCAGGTCGCTGTGATCATCGATGATCTCGGTTATAATGGCCCGGTTTCGGAGGGTATCGCCCGCCTGCCAGCGGATTTGACCCTGGCCATTCTCCCAGGTGGGGGTCACTCTCGCGCCGTGGCCAACCTGGGCAAAGCGACAAACAAAGAGATCATTCTGCATCAGCCGATGGAACCACGGGGTTATCCGCATCTCAATCCGGGGCGTGGCGCCCTGTTGATGGGGATGGATCGGGAGCGCACCCGGCGCATCCTTGAGGCCAACCTAAATCAATTTCCGGAAGCCAGGGGTGTCAACAACCACATGGGTTCGCGGTTCACAGCCGATTCCGTCGGCATGGGCAGGGTGATGGAAGTACTGGCGGAGCGTGGGTTGTTTTTTGTCGACAGCCGAACCGCTGGAAGGTCGGTCGGGGTGCGCGAGGCGGTTGTCCACCATGTTCCACGTGTACAACGCGATATTTTTCTGGACAATGTTCCCAACGTTCGAGCGATCAATCAACAACTGGCCCGTCTGGAAGCGGTGGCCCACAGGCATGGATCAGCCGTGGCAATTGGCCACCCTTACCCGGCAACATTGGCCGCTCTGCGGAGCTGGCTGCCAGAGGCGAAAAGCCGCAGGATCGAGGTGATTCGCGCCTCGCAACTCCTGGGGCCGGCGTCCTCCCGCGCCCGCTATCCAACCCGCACACCTGTGGTTGCCCAGGCGCACTAGTGGACCAACCGACATGATTTGAAGTGTTCACTTTTCTTGACTATTCCGCAC
>JADGBZ010000024.1:0-19677 GCA_015231175.1 Magnetococcales bacterium
CACAGGGGGCAGAGGCTTCCGATGCATCAGGTGGAGGAAACAGCAGCAACCAGCTACCCATGTTGAAGCTCATGGAACCGTTACCATTACCACCAGGACCACCCCACCAGGCTGCGGCATCCGAGGCGAGTGTCATTGCCGCAAAGCCCAGCACTGCCGCGATGGCAAGTGCATTCAGGGATTTCTTCATTGGATATGTCTCCGTAGTTGTCAAGGTTGAACAAAAAGAAATCTATCGGTGGGTGGTCAGGGTGGTCACTCGCCGTTTACCAGCCCCAGGGACCGCCCCAGCTATTACCCCAACCGTTGCCCCAGCCATTGCCCCATCCGTAAGGACCACCGCCATAGCCGCCCCAGGGACCGCCACCCCAACCATTACCATAGTAGGGTCCACCCCAGTAACCGTCGTTCCAACCGTTGCCCCAGCCACCACCTCCCATGGAGAGGCTGAATCCACCATTGCCGTTGCCATTACCGAATGGACCACCCCACCATGCATCAGCGGAATTTGCCGCCACCAATGCCGCACCCGCAAACAGGGTAGCCATGGCCAAAACGCGAAGGTTCTTTTTCATGGAATCTCTCTCCTTGATTTTGATGAATTTTAAACTAAAACATCAAGATTACAGAAAAAAACGCCATTTTCGACTATGCCGTGCCTGATGAATCAAGGGATGAAACATGGGCGCACACCTATGCACCCCCTTTACCAAAACCAGGATCCCCCTCCCCATCCCCACGGGGTACCCACGAAGGGATCCTGCCAAAAACCATTCCGGAAATAAGGTCTGCCTTCACCCCGCCACCAAGGATCCCGTGACAGGGGGTCCGCTGCTCCTCCCCAGGGGCCACCACCCCATACCCGCCCTTCCGGTCCGAAGTCAGGCTGGCCCCAACCGCGACCATAGCCCGGACCGTAGAATTCATAGGGCGCATACGCACCCCAGGGATCGTAGTCCGGATAGGAACCATACTCATAACCGTGCCGGGGCCGCTCTGGATAACCGTAGGGAACCGCAGCGTCCCAGGGATCGTACACAGGGGCAGCGTCCCGGTAGTGCCGACCCTCCGGCTCCGCCTCACCCCTCCCGCGAACGTCGCGACGGGAACGGCGCTCCAGATAACCGCGATCATCGTCATAACGGGCCGACTCGCCCGCACGAAAACGGGGGGGAAGCTCGTCATACCCGCGCTTGCGGGAATAATCGTCCTGCCGATGACCGCCATATCCTGCATCCTGATCCGAACGCCCCCGGCCATACCGGCCCGTATCGGATTCTTCACCGCCCTTTTTGTCCATCTCCTCCATGAACGAGCCCATGAAACGGCCAAACCGGCGTCCCAACCTGTCGTCACCGCTACCGCCACGCCCGTCCCCCGGTTCCGCCATCTCCGCCTGGGAGTGCGGCCACCGCTCCTCGGCAACCAACACCCCTTGCGTCAGCCAGCCAACGGTCAAGAGCGTGATCAGAACGTAAAAAAGGGGTCGTGCTGCCATCGAGTCTCGTCAATCCGGTCGGATCCAGCATGTCTGGCAACAAATCTTCCTGCACTTGCGGCGCGGTCCGGTCGATCTGGACTTCGGATCCAGAGACCCGATGCGCCATCATCGGCCACACCCACCGCATGGCCGTGACGCCCTGCTTATCACAGGTCAGCATGGACCACAAGGTTTCGCAGGCATCACGAACAGAGTCGACCCACAAAACCCCAAGCAAGGTGAAGCCCGACAACCCCGACATACTGCTCGAATCAACCCACGCTTCTCTGCCCATGGCTTTTTCCACCCACCCGTCCATCGCAACGCCTTACACTCATACCGCCCGAGCAACGATCCTGCGCCGCCGTAGCCGAAACCTTCGAGCACCCACTGGCCCGATTGAGTGAAGGGACATCGCCCCACCCCCAAAAAAGCCCACAAGCACCCACCTGCCACATCAACCTGCCGCACTCCGCAAGCCTGGCGGACCACCAATGCCCTCCCTCCGCGCAACTCCATCTTGGAACAACCATCTTCCCAAAGCCAAGAAAATTATTGTAAATTGCCCACCACAAATCTTGCACTTTATCTTGTTTTTTTTTCTTGATTCTGTGGATTGTTTCCATATTGTTACTTGCCAGCAGATCCTCCACTTCACTCTCCCGCTGACGTATACTACTGTAACCAAAATTACCTGCTTTGAAACACTCTTGTCTCGGCAACTATTCAACACCCTTCTAAAAAAACCTGAATATGAAAGCCTTCATCAAGGCTTCGCCCCAAACTCCACCAAAACACCTACCCTGGCCCTGCCTGACCAAAACACCAACCCTGGCCCTGCCTGACCAAAACACCAACTCTGGCCCTGCCTGGGAGCCAGCTCCCTTGCATCTTGGCTCCGAGGAAAACAGTGCCAGCCCCCAATTCCAGGAAAGCGGTTATGGACTCACTCCACACCACACCGGATGCAGAATGGCCACCCCTCGACAAGGCTATCTGGGTGCCGCCCCACCCGCGCCTGAAGATGCGCCAGGCAGGCTCATCTGCTGATAATCCTCCGGAATTTTAAACAAATCCTGGCTCTGTGCCCCCTCGTTGATCTCGGTAAGTTGTACCGATCCGCCATCGTGATAGACCTCCCTGATGGCAATCTCCAGACGGGTATCGACCCACAGTTGCGTCGTCTCTCGACCCCCCTCAGGATGGGTAAAACCGATCTCCCAATGCTGGGTATCACGACCTTGGATCCGCTCTGGACCCAGGCGACGGCAGGAAAAAGCCTTGTCCGTCCGGCACGGACTCGCCGGTTCATCCGGCAATGGAGGACGAACACCCCCCGGCCCGGGCTGCTTGAGGTAAACCTTCCGTTCCGGAAAGAGGATCCAGACCTCCTGCACATCCGAACGATAGATCACCCTGACGAGCTGGTCTTTCACCCTGCTCTCGGTCCGGACGGCATGGCGCCCCACATACATCATGCCCTTGCCTGCCTGCGTGGCATCTTTCGGATGGCCTCGGGTCACATGGGCGGAAAATTCAACTTTCGGAGTGATATCGGCGACCGCCGACTCAGCCCAGGCCTGGAATGCGAGAAAAATCAAACCAGCCCCAACCACACTGGCAGAAAACCGCACCCACACGCCCCTCACACACCATGCAAACATCTGTCACTCACCACCGGCCCCAACGAAACGGATCGCTCCAACCACCTGAACTCCCTGGACCCATATCATATCCCGGATACTCTGGATACTCCCCATTGGGGTTGCGCCCATAGTTGCCACCGTGGCCCCAATAGGATCCCTCACGGCCCGGACCGGAACCGTACCGATCCTCATAACCCCGCGCCGGAGGCGGCGACCACTCCCGTTCCCGGTCATCGTAACGCCCCCGCCGATCCTCCCAGTAACCAGGATCGCGATCAGGCGAAGAGTAATAACCCCCTGATCCTGAATATTCCTCGCGCCGATAGAAATCACCCCGTCTCCCCTGCGGGTCATACGGGGACGATGCATAACCCTCCCGGGACGACCCCTCCCACCCTGGAGAGGCCCCATAAGGTGAGCTGCGACGTGGCTCCCGCTGATAAGCCTGCGGGACACTCCCCCAGGGCCGATCATCCGCGTTATAACCGGATCCTTGCGCCGACCCGCGCACCCCCGGGTCCGGGTCCGTGTAGGGCGGCGGGTCCGGGCGTTCCTTGGCACGGGGCGGGCGGCTATAATTGTCGCCATACCAATCCCACCCTTTTTCCCGTTCCGTCCCCTGGGCCAGTATCACCAACCGTCCCTCCCGGGACGGCCCGGCATACATCCCCGTCTCCCCGATGCCGAATGCGGAGCGCACAGGCAAACGCGCATCAGCCGACACCGCGCCGGACAAAAGGGCCACCACAAACACCATGGTACGGAAAAAGATAGAGTCGTTCATGCGTCCCCAGTCACCGGGTTCTCCAGGGGTAACAATCCAACACCCCGCCAAAAATGGTTTGACATATCGAAAGGGTAACTACTCAGCCCCATCTCAAAAAAAACCTGGACATGAAAGCTTTTATCAGGGCTTCGCCCCGAACCCCGGTTCGTTACCGGGTGGCAAAAATGGCCTCCAGGGACTCAGCGGCCATAGCCAGGACCGGGATAACCCTGCGGAACCGATCCACGCCCAGACCCCTGGTATCCATCTTGTGCGGCGGGATTGCCATAATCCTGCGCACCACCGGCACTCCGCTCCGACCCATAGCCCGGGTCATCCGGCGATCGGCCTGGTCCCCGGGGGCGTCCACCCGAACCGGGACCGGAGTTGCCGCGCCAACCCTGGTGTGTGTCATAACCATATCCAGGCGGAGGAACATGGCCGCGCATCCCGGAGTTCTCTCCACCGCCACCATACCCACCCTGGCCACCGCCACCATACCCACCCTGGCCACCGCCACCATACCCACCCTGGCGATACGAAGGCGGTTGAGCCCCCTCTTCGTCCGGATTGAGCGGCCCACGCCCGTCACCTTGGCCTGACCCATACCTGGCAGGGGAGGCCGGGTTGCCATATCCGGGAGGGGGAACAGCCTGGTAATACCCGCCGGATGGATAGGGTCCACCCTGTGGGCTGCCCATGTCGTTACGCGGATCCCAACCGGGAGGAGCCCCCCCCGGCGGCACGCCATACCCCGGGGTGGGGCCCCAACCCCCGCGGCCTGGAGCCACTGGCCGGCCACCTGTCGTATAGGGAGGCGGTTCCCAACTGTCCTGGGGATCATGGCCCGGCGATTGACCCGGGTGGGAGGGCCAGGAACGCCGATCCGGGCCACCTGTCTGGGGATTCATACCAGGTTGCCGCCAACCGGGCCGATCCATCTCACCTGGATAGGGGGGGTGCCCCACTCCACCCTGGGAAGGCCCGGGCGACCCCATACCACCCGCTCCCGGAGCTGCGGATGGATCCAGCATCTCAGGTGGCGGTGCGTCCCAGCGATAGCTGGGTCTCGATCCATTCCCAACCCCGCCGGAAGCAACCCCCGCATCGACCGACTGCCCACTTCCCTTGTGGGGCGGCCCATCCTGGGTGCGATCACCCCCGGAAGCAGCGTGTTTGCCTTCGCTCGCCTTGCCCTCACTTTTTGCCCCATCCGGCGGACCTGGCAAAGGAGCGCGCTCCCCGGAAACGCCCAGGCGTTTGAAGTCCGGCTGGAGTGGAGCGCCACCGCCCGATTCACTCCCTGGGCCGGAAGCTGCCACGGGAAGCTGCCAGCTCGGCTCCTCCCCCCCCCAAGCCACGTTTTGGGCACCGGCAAGGACCAGAAAAGTGCCCACGCCCAGCAGCGCACGGCAGGTTCGATCACAAAAACACAGGGGCTGATGCATGGATGATCACTTTGTCGCTAAAGGTTTCAAGCGGATGCCGCGTCTTTTTTGCGCACCGCCACCGGCGGACGCACCATCGCCACCACCCACTCCCTCGTCAATCTCCGTACCTGCCGGTTCCGCTTCTGAACCAGAGGAGTCTGCCACGTCAGGCAGAGTTGCGGACTCCACCTGCGCCACAACCCCACCACCAGCAGGTTGTGGAGCCGGTTCTTCGGTTGCAGAACCCTGGATCTCCGGAAGGGTCGGCGATGCTGCAACCTCGGGACTCACCGCATCCGGCTGGGTTGTGGAAATCGGGAACTCTCCCTCCTTGGCCAATTGGACAGGAGCAGTCTCCGCCACAACAGCCTCTTTTTCGGCAGCCTCCACATCCCCGGTCTCTTCGGGCTTGTCGCCCTCCCCTTCGGCGGAAGCTGGCCGACCCGGGGCATTCACCCGATCCAGGAAGGCCTTGGCCTGGGACAAACGCTTCTCCCGGTTTTTCTCTTCGATGCGCCTCAGGACACGCTCCTCAAGAAGATCCTCCGCGCTGGGGATCAGAGGCATCCCCGGAGGGGGAAGCGTGGAGGGGTCCGGTTTGACAAAAGCGCCTTCGGCACTGATGCAACCCAGCGGAATGACCAGAAGCGTCAACAAGGTCGAAATGAGCACCCCGAAGAGCAGGGAGATGGCCATGCCCTGAAAGATGAAGTCCGTGAGGATGACCGACGACCCCGCCACCAGGGCAAAGGCAGTGATCAAAATGGGCCGGGTACGGGCCTTGCAGGCCATGATGACCGCGTCACGGATGGGCACCCCCTTGAGAATCTCCTGTTGGGTAAAGTCCACCAACAAAATGGAGTTGCGCACAATGATGCCTGCCAAGGCGATAAAGCCGATCATCGAGGTGGCCGTAAACTTGGCATCCATCAGCCAGTGGCCCGGCACGATGCCGATCAAGGTCAGGGGAATGGGGGCCATGATGATGGCCGGCAAAGTAAAATTGCCAAACTCCCACACCACAAGCATGTAGATCAGTATCAGGGCAGCCCCAAAAGCAAGACCCATGTCACGAAAAGTCTCATAGGTGACGGTCCACTCCCCGGTCCACTCAAAGGCTGAACGGGTGGAAGAGTCCGGAGGCCCCATGAAGTAACCCTCCATCTTGACCCCATCCGGGGTGGTATACCCCTCCAACATGCGTTCCACTTCCAGCATGGCGTAAATGGGGGCATCCAGGGCCCCTTCCACCTCGCCGGTGACAAATTCGACCGGCCGCAAATCCTTGTGGAAAATGACCGCATCCTGCTGATCCTTGACAAAACGGCCCAACTCCCCGAGGGGAATGCTGGCCCCAGCCGGCGTGCTGATGGGCAGGTCAGACAGACTGGTGATCTGGGCGCGGATTTCCAATGGGATCTGAATCATGATGTAGGTCGGCTCCAAAACCCGGGCGCGTTTGACATCGCCCAATCGGGCGCCGCCCATGGCCATGGAGAGGTTGCGGTTGATGGCATCCACCGACACCCCCCGACGCACCGCCTTCTCCGTATCCACTTCAAAGCGCCAGATCTCGAAGGGAGCCTGCATGTAGTTGTTGGCATCGACAATGTACCTGGATTTTTTGAAAAACTCGGTCATGCGAGCCGCCACAGTCCGGCGCGTGGTGGCATCCGGGCCGGTCACCTCGGCCACCACCGATTGCAAAACCGGCGGCCCGGGAGGCATCTCCACCACCTCGATATGGGCGCCGGCTGCATCCGCCAGCGGCGTCAGAAGATGCCGGGCAATGGTGGCCAACTGGTGACTGGTGCGCTCCCTCTCGCTTTTGTGTTTGAGCTGAACCTGGATATCCCCCTGCCAAGGCTCCCGGCGCAGGTAGTAATGCCGCACCATACCATTGAAATTAAAAGGCGAAGCCGTGCCGGCATAAGTCTGCATGGCAATGACTTCCGGCACCTCCTTGCGCAAAAGCTCGGTCATACGCTGGATCAGGTTGGCCGTCTTGGGAAGGGCAGTCCCCTCAGCCATGTTGACCACGACGTTGAACTCGGGTTTGTTGTCGAGGGGCATGATCTTGACAGCAACATCCTGGGTGTAGAACATCGCCATGCAGAGAAAAAAGATGGCGACCATGCCCAGAAGAAAACCATATCCCTTGATTTTGGAGTCCACCAAGGCCGGAATGACCGTGCGGTAGAATCGCTCCAGTCTCTGGGTCTGGGCGTGCTCCTTCTCCGAGTGAATGTGCAGGGTGCGCAGACTGGGTTTGATCAACTGGGTCAGCCAGGGGGTGAAAATAAAAGCGGCCAGCAAGGAGAAGAGCATGGCTACCGATCCCAACGCTGGAATGGGCTCCATGTAGGGCCCCATCATGCCCCGAACAAATCCCATGGGCAGCAGGGCGGCAATGACGGTGAAGGTTGCCAGGATGGTCGGGTTGCCCACCTCACGCACGGCGTCCACCGAAATGACGCTGCAACAGGTATCCTCCAAAAGCCAACGCCGGTAAATGTTCTCCACCACGACGATGGCATCGTCCACCAGAATGCCAATGGAAAAAATCAGGGCAAAGAGGCTTACCCGGTCGATGGTGTATTTCATGATCCAGGCGGCGAACACCGTCATCACGATCACCACCGGAATGACGATCAGGGTGACCATGGCCGGTCGGAAACCCAGGGAGTACCAAACCAGAAGCGTCACCGCGAGGGTTGCCACACAGAGCTTGAAGAGAAGTTCGTTGACCTTTTCGTTGGCGGTCTCGCCATAGTTGCGGGTGACCGATACATGGACGTTGGTGGGAATCAGACGACCTTTAAGCTCCTCGACCTTAGACAGAATATCCTTGGCCACGGTGACGCCATTGGCCCCTTTTTTCTTGGCAACGGCAATGGTGACAGCCGCCGCTCCATCCGCTTTCGGACCTTTCTCATCGGCAGCCGGGCCGGTGTAGTATTGAACGATCTGTTTGGTCTCTTCCGGACCGGCTATGACCCGCGCCACGTCGCCTACGTAGACAGGCACCCCCTGATGCGTCCCCACCACCAAACGGCGGATGTCCTGGGCGTTACGCAGAAAGGCGCCGGTATAGACCTTGAAGCCCAAATCGCCGGACTCGACATTCCCTACCCCTTGCTCGGCATTGGCGGTCTGGATGGTCTGGGCAATCTGGTCCAAACCAATGCGAAATCCCGACAGACGCTCCGGCATCACCTCAACCCGGATCTGTTCCGAACGCCCGCCCACCACAAACCCCTGGCTGGTGTCTGGTACCTCCTTGAGACGTTGCAGCACATCCAGGGAGAGAACACGCAGCTCCGAGTCGTTCAAATCCTGGGACCACAAGGTCAGGGTGAGCATGGGCACATCGTCGACGGCCATGGGCTTGATCATCGGATCGGTCACCCCGGGCGGAACCTTGTCCATGTTGGACATGATCTTGTCCCGCAGCTTGACGATGGACTCCTCCAGGTTTTGTCCGACATGAAACTCCACGGTCACCATGGCCTCGCCACGCGAAGTGGCGGAGTAGACGTGCTTGACCCCGTGGATCTCGCTCATGATCCTTTCCAGGGGTTCGGTCACCAGGGTGGACACCTGCTGCGCCGAGGCACCAGGGTAACGTACAAAAATATCCACCATGGGCACAGAGATCTGCGGATCCTCCTGGCGGGGCGTCAGGATGAGTCCCATGACCCCCATGGCCAGACAGGCAAACAAAAAGAGGGGCGACAGAGGTGAATGGATGAACGCCTTGGCCATCATCCCGGCAATTCCCAGGTTGTGATGGGGCGAAAGCTGGGCCATGTCGGTGACCGACAACCCCTCTGGTCGTTCTTCGGGGGGCGCCGGGGTCTCTTTTTTGTTGGCGGAGTCGCGCATGGGACAGATGGATCCGTTCAAGGTTTGGCCCGCTGCGGAAGATCCCCACAGCGGGCGAGACGGTTATTGATCCGACGGGGCCTTGGCCCCATCATCCGTAGAAGAGGGCAGCCCGGAGGCCATGCTGTTGGTCACGGGGCCTTGGCCCCATCATCCGTTGGAGAGGGCAGCCCGGAGGCCATGCTGTTGGTCGGAGCAGCCAAAATGCGCTCACCAACCTGTAGCCCGGAGAGAACGCTGATGCTCTTGTCATCCACGAACCCTCCCATGCGCACCATACGCAGCTCCGCTTCGTTCTTCTGGTTGACGACCAGAACGCCAGGCAAGCTGCCACGCCACAAAACAGCGCTCTTGGGAATGGCAGGCAGGTTGGCCGAGGGGGTGGTGATATCGGGAATCACCACCTCGGCATACATGCCCGGTCCACCCGGCGCACCCTTGGGCAGGTCCAGCTTGACGGTGACCGTGTGGCGTTGCGGGTCGGCCATGGGGTAGACCTGGGAAACCCGGGTCTCGATCCGCGTGTCCCCCACGTCCAGTTTGGCCGGAATCACCATGTTTTTGCGAATGCCAGGCATCAGGCGGGCCGGCACATCAATCTTGATCTGGAGATTGACCGTATCGGCAAAAGTCAGGAGAGGCATGCCCGGCTGCACGGTGTCGCCCACCTCCACCGACTTGCGCACGATCACCCCATCAAAGGGGGCCCGCGAGAGGGCATCGCGCAGGTGGGCGTCAATCTCTTCCAGCTGGGCCTTGGCCTGATACCACTGGCTGCGGGCCTGATCGATCTGGGTTCCCTGCGCATAGATCTGGCTGCGCCGGGTCAGCTCCGAACCACCATTGCCCATGGTGTTGTCCATGGGCCGGGTGACCATGCGATCCATCATCTTGCCCATGCCCATGCCCATCTGATCGGCAGAGTCGGGACCGGCATAAACCTGGCGGCTGTACTGCACCCGGGCGTTGCGCCAAGCGGACTGGGCATTGGCCATGCCGGCCTGAATAGCCCGCCGTTTGGCCTGAAGATCCGCATCATCGAGGGCCACCAGGGTATCCCCCTTCTTGACCCAATCCCCTTCCACACCCGCGATGAAATTGACCCGTCCCGGCATCTGCGCCGAAAAGGAGACCTCTTTCAGGGGAACGACCGTTCCTCCGAGTGTGGTGGTGGTCCCAACGGTCCCAGACTCGACCGTCACCACCGCCTGGTTGCCGACCGGGATACCGGCGGCGAGCGCTGGCGACGCCGGCATGAGCCATGCGGCCAGGGCCAGCGGCGCCAGGGCCACGGTTGGTTGCCTACATGATTTCATGGAAATCAGCTCCCCATTGCAGGTGTTCCCGGTTTCGCGCACGACGCACCGGTCCCGGATTGTGCCGATATTGTGCCGATGGGCCACCCGGGCGCATGCACCAGGCCAACCCCCTCCCCTTCAAACCTTTCAAACCTTGCCCATGACGGCAAAACTCTTGATGAATGGGCTGGCCATCCGCGGATCCTTGATCATGGAACCATAATCACCCACCTTAAACTTCAATTTACGGGTGGTGTAGGCCATGCCCAGCCCCATCATGCCCAACTCCTTCTGGATCCACTTTTCCCAGTTTTCCTTCGCGGCCCGCAGATCCCAATTCAAAGTCTCCCCGCTATAGGCGCCGGCCCTGACCACTTTGCCCTTCTGGACATCAATGATCCCACGCGGATTGTCCTCGCCCTCAAAACCGTAAGCAATGACGGAGTTGAAGTCAATTTTCTCCAGAGCGCCCGCCAGATCGGGTTCCTTGTTCCACTCTTCCTGGAAACGTTTCATCCAAGCTTCGGAAAACAGTTCAGCCATGTGTCGAACCTCCCCATCGTGGTTGTATAACCCCGCCTCCAAGCCATCCGGCCAGGAGGTGCAAACTCTCGTATCGCCCCATGACGACACCGCCCCAGGCGCCACCCCACCTGCCCGCGCCGTACAAACCCTCACTCTAGCGAATTCACCTCCACGACGCCACTCCCGACGATGGCGTCCGGTCACGAATCGGCAAATCGACGCCATGAAACGCCACGCTGGCGTCTCCCTGAATATTTTTATAGTGGTAAATAATTATATTATCATAATCTAAAATACAAACAACGGCAAGAGGTTTATCTTTCGATCCGGCTGCAACAGCGCGTGCCATCCCCCGCAGGTCGATGAGCCCTTGCTGACAGGACGTCGGCCATTGTAGATTCCCGGGCGGATTGTGACGAGAGCGAAGAGTGCATACACCACTCACGAGTTGCCGCGCCGTCCGCAAGGTGTGGGGCCGAGCAGGTTGCCAAGTGGGTGACAAGCTCCGGAATGGCGGCTCGTGGGGATGATCCCCTGCCTGTGGTGAATCGCCCGATCGGCACGTCCGTCGATGTCTCTCCCTGCGTTATAGGCCTGCGGGCCCTGGTGGCTTCCCTTTCGCTGCATGCAAGGAATGACCATGCTCCAAAAAAAGCTCTTGGAAAAGATCCCCTTCTTCAAAGACTTTCCCGACGAATACAAAGAAGAGATCGTTGAACACAGCGAGGCGGAACTTCTGAAGGTTCCGCCCAACCGATCCATCCTGAGCGAGGGGGAGATAGGCGACACCTGCTTCATCCTTCTGCGCGGCTCCGCCAACGTCTACAAGAGGCCCTACTCGAATCCGCTGGCATCTCTCAAACCAGGACAAGTTTTTGGTGCGGTCGCCTTTTTGACCCCCCGCAAACGCACGACCACTGTCGTGGCCGAGGAGGAGTGCCTCCTGCTCCGACTCAACAACCAATTTCTCGACGCTCTCTCCCATCCGTGCCGGGACAGGTTCAAGGACCAGATGATCACGGTCCTGGTCCGTAACATGGAGACCCTGCGCGCCACCATCGAAAGATACAAAGCCCCCGTCATCACCCCCGACGAAACCCCATGATGCCCTGTGGCGACGAACCGGATTGACGCAACTTGAAAGGATTTGTCTGAACGATTAGCATGTCCGGCAAGGGTGAACAATTCGTCACGAGGTGAGCCAACCATGGCAATCATGACCAGATTTTTTCCATTCCTCGCATGGCCGCGAATCACCCGTGCCACTCTGCATGCGGATTCGGTCGCGGGCATCACCGTGGCCCTGGTGCTCATTCCCCAATCCATGGCCTATGCCCAGCTCGCAGGCCTGCCTCCCCACTACGGTCTGTACTCCGCCTTTCTGCCTTGCATTGTGGGAGCGTTGTTCGGATCCTCCAAACAGTTGTCCACGGGTCCAGTGGCGGTGGTCTCCCTGTTGACCGGTTCCGCCCTGATGCCCTTTGCAGCCATGGGCAATGATGTCGTCGTCTCCCTGGCCATCGCGCTAAGCCTCCTGGTGGGCCTGACGCAGCTTGCCCTGGGTTTGTTTCGTCTGGGCGTTGTGGTCAATTTTCTTTCCCATCCAGTCATCATCGGCTTCACCAATGCCGCTGCCTTGATCATCGGTCTGTCCCAGTTGTCCAAAATCCTTGGAGTCAAGATGGGACGCAGCGATCATTTCGCACATGACATATGGGGTGTCCTGTTGCAGATGGATCGTATCCATATGCCCTCCCTGATCTTTGGCGTCGGTTCTTTCGCCGCCATGTGGATCTTGAAGAAATACCTCCCCAAAGTGCCCAATATCCTGGTGGCTGTCGGTGGGTGCATCGCGATCAGTTATGCGGTCGGCTTCGAGGCAAAATTGGGTGGTGCAGTGGTCGGCGTCATCCCTCAAGGATTGCCTCACCTGGTCATTCCTTCCCTGGATTCCGGCATGATGCACTCCCTTGTTGGCAGTGCTGTCGTCATCTCCCTGGTGGGTTTCATGGAGGCCATCTCCATTGCCAAGGCCATGGCCACCAAAACCAGGGATCGCCTGGATCCCAACCAGGAATTGATCGGTCAGGGTTTGGCCAATGTTTGCGGTTGCCTCACCCAATCCTTCCCGACTTCCGGGTCTTTCTCCCGCTCGGCGGTCAACATCAATGCCGGCGCCTTGACCGGGCTGTCGTCTGCCATCACCTCACTGGTGGTTTTGGTCACCTTGTTGTTTCTGACGCCGTTTCTGTATCACCTGCCCCAACCCGTCCTGGCCGCAGTCATCATGATGGCTGTCGTCGGTCTCATTCATTTCCAGGCCATTCTGCACGCCTGGAAGGCCAACAAACCTGACGGCGCCGCCGCCATGTTGACCTTCGTGGCCACCTTGTGGGTCGCCCCGCATCTGGACAAAGGAATCATGATCGGCGCGATCTTTTCCCTCGTGGTTTACCTGTACCAGGTCATGCGTCCCCGTGTCGCCATCCTGGGCCGTTTCAACGACGGCACGCTGCGCGACACCAAAGTACACCCCCACCTGCCAACGGATGACAGAATCATCGCCATACGCTTCGACGGTCAACTCTTTTTTGCCAACGTCAGCTACTTTGAAGATACCATCCTCTCGGCTGTGGCCGCCCAGCCTGATGCCAGTTATGTCCTCGTTGTCGGTGACGGTATCAATCGCCTGGACGCCTCTGGTGAAGAGGTTGTCCACCATCTTGTGGAGCGTTTAAAGAAAAACGGTTGCACCGTCGTCTTTTCCGGACTTAAAAAGCAGGTATTGGATGTCATGCGCCGCACCGGACTTTTCAGCCTGATCGGTGGTGATCATAATATCTTCGCCGACGAGCACATGGCTCTGACGAATATCTATCAGCGCATGCAGGATGCCCGGCACCGACCGTTGTTGCACGGATGAAAAGACCTGTCCCTTCGTAACCGCTCACCACCCTTTCAAGAAAAAGCTTGGACATGAGAGCCTTTGTCAGGGCTTCGCCCCAAACCCCACCAGGACGCTGTCCTGGACCTGCCAGGGAGCCAGCCCCCTGGATCCCGATTCGTTACCGGGCACCGAATCGTCACGTCTCTTCTTTTCAGGCGGCGTTCACAATCTGCGCAAAACGGCCATTTTTATCCAACAACCCCTCCTGCGGTACAGCGCGGGGTCGTTTGTTGTCAGCGACTTCCTTCCCTTCGGCGTTGGGAAAATAGATGCCCAGGTTGCGGATGGTGTTGCGCCGCCAACTGGCCAACTCCTCCAGAGTAATCCCGGCCATGCGGGCAAAACGTGCCCTCTTCTCCGGAGTTTTAAAATTGATCCGGTCCCACTCCAGTGCGCGCAACATGTGCAGATCCTGCGGCGTGAACTCATCGGAAGTGATGCAACCACGACCGAAACCAAAAAATGCCGTGTCGCCGAAATCAAACCCGGGGGGCAAAAATCCACCCTCCTTGGCCAGGGTGTACATCTCGGTGCAGGGCAGAGGAGTGGCAATGTGGAACGAGACCATGTCGGAATCCATCTCTTCGGCAAAGCTGAAGGTGTCGCGAATCTGATCCCAACTCTCCCCCGGCGAACCGATGATAAAATCGCTGGCGATCTCAAACCCCAACTCCCGACCTTTCCTGACCAGGGGAAGAACCTTTTTCAGTTTCAGGGGCTTCTTTAAAATGTTGTCCAAAACCCACTGGTTGCCAGACTCGATGGGCAGGATGAGCTGATAGCAGCCGCTCTCCCACATGCGCTCCAACAAGGCGTCGGTCAACAAAAACGTGGCCAGATTGACCGACTTCCAGGCCAGCTTGTAGTGACGCCGGGCCATCAATCCGTCGAGAATGTCACTGAAGCGCCGACGGTCAAAGATCAGATTGTCGTCCAGAAAAAGAATTTCCCGCACACCATAGGTGTGATACAGCCAATCCACCTCGGCCAACACATTCTTGGCAGAGCGAAAACGAATCTTGGATCCGTCGATGGAGTGGGTGCTGCAATAGATGCAGTGATAGGGACACCCTCGGCTGGTCGAGGTGATGGCATAGGGTTCGTAACGTGCGTTCATCACGTTGCCATAGCTGTTGCTGCTGCGAAAATAGTCCCGAAAACGGCTTTTCTCGTAATCCGGAAAGGGAACGACGTCGAGATTCTGCAACTGGGAGGTCGGCGGATTGATGCGCACCCCCTGCCCATCGCGATAGGCCAAACCGTCAAATCCGGAAAAATCACTGACCTGGGCCGTTAACTGGTTCAGCAGACGGGGCAAACGCTCCTCTCCCTCCCCGAGCACGGCAAAATCGACCGCCGCCTCACGCATGGCCAGTTCCGGTGAGGTTGTAACATAAGGTCCACCCAAAACAATCACCCGGTTGGCACCCGAAGCCCGAATGGCTTGCGCAAAACGCATGACACCCGGAGCATATTCAAGAGAAAAACAGGTGATGCCAACAAACTGGGGATCTAAACGGTCAATCCAGGCCACAGTCTCTTCCAAAGAAAGGTCGTCCAGATTGGGATCCAGGATGGCCGTGGTAAAATTTTCCGGTACAACCTGGGAAAGAATGCCCAGTGTGTAGGGGGGAGTCACCCAACGCCGTTTGCCAAACCAGGATGTATTGGGCATGGTCAACAGAACGCGGTTGATAGAGTCCATGGTACGCTTCCTCCTCCACTGCGCGGAGCTGAATGGCTGGGCTAAAAACGAATCGTTGCAGGACTTTCGCAATTTTTGTGCCGTTGCAGCAACAGAGCAGGGCAATCGCATTTGAAACGGGCATACCTAAAGCCTTGATCGCTTTTTGGAATCGGGGTCCAGGAGGCTGGCTCCCTGGCGGGTCAAGGGCAGCGCCCTTGCGGGGTCCGGGGCAGCGCCCCGTTTTGTTTTTGTACGCCCCCCTTCTCCCAGGCCTTTTTTGCGCTGTTGGCAAAAAAGGCCCAAGGGGCGGGCCTTGCTCCGCCTTCTGGCGCGTCTTTTTGCGCCAGAAGGCGGATGCATTGCAGGTTTGCATAAAGATGGGCCAGGGGCACGCTCAACACCACCTTTTAATTTTGGCACAAATATTGCTTTATCCACCATATCTTTGACCCACAGCGAGGATGTGCGGCATGGCGACTGCCAAACGATATCTGCTTCTGGGCGGATCCGGCTATATAGGACGGCACCTCTACGCCCGACTGGGTTCCCAAAAAGCTTTGGCCACCTGGTATCGGCACCCTTTCCCGGGTGGCGTGCATTTTGACCCGGAAAGCGACCGGATCGCCAATCTGGTGCGTAGCCAGGGCGCCTTCAGCCACGCCATCATCCTCTCGGGGGTCTCCCAACTTCTGGAGTGTGTGCGGGATAAAACGCGCTCCCACCAGATCAACGTCACCAACCATATAAGCGTGATCGACCAGTTGTGGGCATTGCAGATCAAACCCGTCTTCATCTCCACCGACGTGGTGTTCGATGGCGCACGCGGCCATTATCGGGAAGAAGACCTCACCAACCCCCTGGTCACCTATGGTCAACACAAGGTCGCCGTGGAGCGGTATTTGACACACTCAGGGCAGGGCGAAGGCATTGTGGTGCGCCTCTCCAAGGTCTATGGCATCCAGCAAGGAGAAAACACCCTGTTTGCCAACTGGTGGACATCCCTGACCCAGGGACGGGAAATACGTTGCGCCGATGATCAATGCTTCTGCCCGGTCTTCATCGACGATGTCGTCCATGGCATTCTCGCCCTGACCGCATGCGATCCTGTGGGCATCTTTCACCTGTGTGGGCCTGCCCGCTGTTCGCGGCGGGATCTCCTGGAAATGTTTTTGCAACATGACAAGTCGCGTTTTGGATCGATGCCGCCTGCAAGGGTGACCTACTGCGGTATCAATGATTTCGGTTTTCCAGAAAAGTGGCCCCTCGACACATCCCTGAATACGGAGAAGCTGGCCCGGACCATCCCTTGGCAACCCCTCCCTCCCGAGCTTCTTTGTCAACGCTTTGTGGCTGGCCTCTGAGGGTTTGGTTTTTATAAACGTTGTTTTGTTGGGGCGTTGCCCCAAACCCACCAGGAGGAAGAGCGCAGCCCTTTCTCCTGGACCTCCATCCCAGTCTTTTAAACGTTTTTTTGGGGCTTCGCCCCATCCTCTGTTTCCCGGTTACCGCTGGACGGAGACGAACATGTTGACCCAAGTCGAAAATCCCCTACCTGCCGACAACAACCGGGCCCCCAGCCGGGACCGGATCGGGGGTGGCAAGTTACAAGACAATCACGACCTGCTGGAACAATGGCTGGCCGGAGAAGAGCCCGGACCCCTGACCATCGAAGTGGCCCTTGTCCTGGGTTGCAACCACGGTTGCCTCCACTGCGCCCCACGGCAGTTCGATCTCTTCGATCCTCACAAAAGTTTCATGGATACCGAAGTATTTCAAAAATTTTTGGTGGAATTTCGCGACATGGGGGGTGAGGAGGTCTATTTCGCCGGCGCCGGTGAGCCGCTGCTCCACCCGCACTTTGCCGATTTCATGGCCCTCGGGCACAAGATCGGCCTGCGCATGACCTTCAGCTCCAACGGTGTCCTGTTGAATGAAGCCAACGCCGAGAAGATTCTGCCCCATACCACCTGGGTCCGCTTCAGCGTCAATGGCGGCAATGCCGAAACCTACACCCGTGTCCACGATTGCCATGCCAGGGATTATGACCGATTGATTCGCAACCTGGAAAACGCCCGGGATCAGCGCAAAAATAATCAATGGCAGGTCCATCTGGCGCTACAGTTTGTGGTGTTCGAGGAGAATTGGCCCTCCATCCCGGGCATGGTGGCCCTGCATGAACATCTGGGCACTGACAAGCTGATTTTTCGCAACCGGTTCGACAAAGAGGGCTACAAACACCCCGTCCACCCGGATGCCCTCCCTTTGTTGGAAAAAGCGGCTCGCGTCAAAGGGGTCGAGATCCGCTGGGGAAGTTTTCCCAGGGAGGGGGAGATCCAACAGGCAGCCTGGCGGCGCTGCGACGGCATTCACTTTCGTACCAACATGGATCACCAAGGCAACCTGTTCGCCTGTGGTCGCCAGTTCTACAAGGACAGCCGGTTCGGCGATATCCATGCCCACTCCTTGCAGGAAATCTGGCACGCAGAAAAGCGCCGCCGACTGTTTGCTGAAATCGGCAAAGGGGGTGACATTCCCCTGTGTGGCCGGCTCTGTCCCACTTCGTTTGACAACATCTACATCGAAAAATATATGGCGGAGAGAGAACATGGGGGCAACTCCCATAAGAGGGTGGCAGATCGAGGTCGGTACACCTGAGATCGACCGGATCTCAGCTGGCATCCAGGCCAGGCAGATCAGCCAGGGCCCTTTGACGGAACAGCTTGAAGAGGCCTTGGCAGCCCGCCTTGGGGTGGCGCATGTCGTCTGTACCACCAGCGGCACATCGGCGCTCATGATGAGTTATCTGGCGCTGGGCGTTGGACCGGGAAGTGAGGTGATCATTCCGGACCGCACCTGGGTGGCCACGGCCAATGCTGCCCTGCTGCTGGGGGCCAAGGTGCGTCTGGTGGACGTGGAACCCTCCCGACCGGTCATGGATCCTGACCGCCTGCTTGCCGCCATCACCCCGCGCACCCGGGCGATCATCCCGGTCCACCTGAACGGTCATGCAGCTTCCATGGAGGCCATCCTGGCTGTCGCTGAACAACACGGCATCCCGGTGGTGGAAGATGCCTGCCAGGCCTTTCTTTCCCGGCACCATGGCCGACCCCTGGGCACGGCAGGGCGCATGGGCTGTTTTTCCATGGGTCTGGCCAAGCTTCTGACCACAGGCCAGGGCGGCTTCATCGCTTGCCATGATACAGCCGACCGGGACACGTTGCGCCGCATCCGCAATCAAGGCCTGAGCGGCTCCTCACTGGATGAAAACATCACCATGCTGGGAGGAAACTTTAAATTTACCGATATCCAGGCTGCCGTGGGTCTGGCACAAATGGATCGTCTGGATGCCCGCATCGTCCGGCAACGCACCATCCAGGAGCATTATCTTGCCGGTTTGCAGCATCTTCCCCAACTGCAAACCATTCCAGTAAATCTGGCCACCGGAGAAATTCCCCTGCGGGCCGAATATCTGGTGGATGAGAGAGCGGCATTCGTGCAGCACATGCGCCTCCGTGGCATCGAGGTGAATCCCCACCCGGTCAGTCTGCACCAGTTTCCCCATTTAATGGCCGAAAGCCAGGATTTTCCCCACTCCCTGCGCTACAGTGGCCGAGTGGTGACGCTCCCCTCGGGACCGGATCAACCGTTGGAAAATGTGGCGCAAACCATTGACGCGATTCATTCCCTCAGGTGGCAGAGAAGATAGTCCGCTACAGTTTTCAAGAACAGCGTGGACATGAAAAATTTTGTCAGGGCTTCGCCCCGAACCCCACCAGGAGGAAGGGCACAGCCCCTCCTCCTGGACCTCCATCCCAATTTTTCAATTGTTTTTAGAAAAGCGTGGACATGAAAAATTTTGTCAGGGCTTCGCCCCGAACCCCACCAGGAGGAAGGGCACAGCCCTTCCTCCTGGACCTCCATCCCAGTTTTTCGAAAGCTTGGACATGAAGGCCTTTGTCAGGGCTTCGCCCCGAACCCCACCAGGACTCCGTCCTGGACCTGCCAGGGAGCCA